>JBIOWC010000504.1:0-9705 GCA_044868105.1 Blastocatellia bacterium | reverse complement strand
AAGATACCGGGCCCCTGGTGGAAGAAAATGACGTCAGTGAAAAAGAGACCAGCGTTTGGACAGAAACCGAAATGGTCAACAACCGCCCGACGCCGGATATTCTTGGAGAAGTTTCCGAAGAAGAATTTCCCAAAGCCAAAGTTGACCTGGGACATGGTGATGTGTTGATTGCGGCAATCACTTCATGCACGAATACGTCAAACCCAAGTGTGATGCTCGCCGCCGGGTTAGTGGCAAAGAAAGCCGTCGAGAAAGGGTTAACGGTCAAGCCTTATGTAAAGACTTCGCTGGCCCCCGGTTCGCGCGTGGTCACGGAATATTTGGAAAAGACCGACCTGATGCCCTATCTCAATCAAGTAGGGTTTAACCTGGCGGGTTATGGTTGCACCACTTGCATCGCTGAAGGAACACCGGTTTTGCAAGCCGACGGCACCTCGCGTCCGATTGAGCATTTCCCCGAATCTGGCGGCACCGTGATTTTCGCGCCCACCGTGGACCGACAATTGGCGATGGCAAAACAGGTCGAACGCATGAATCAAGGGGTTCGTGAGTGCATCGTCTTAGTTTTGCAAGACGGACGCGAACTGGTTTGTACGCCTGACCACAAAATTTTATGTGCGGATGGCAATTGGATTCGCGCCGACCAATTAATTTTAGGGCAAGACCGTATTGTCGTCGGATTGGATGCGCCGCTCGATGAGCCGAATGTTGACGAGATTGGTTATGAACTGCAAGCCGGTGAGATGTTGTTCACCATGGACAATGCGCAAGAACGCGCAAAAACCTTGGCGTTTGCTCGCCTGGTTGGTCATCTTTTAAGCGACGGTTCAATCAGCACTCATGGCCAAGGTCGGATGACTGTCGGACAGGCCATTGACCGCGAAGTCGTGCTTAACGATATTGAGCTTTTAACCGGAAAACGCCCGGCCGCCAACCACTATGATGAACGCAAATGGACCATCGTTCTGCCGAAGGAATTGACGGCGGCCATTATCGCCTTATCTGGCGTGCGCTGCGGCAAGCGCATTCACCAGCCCGCCAGGCTTCCGGCCTTTGTGCTGGAACCATCCTGTCCGGTTGCGGTTGTGCGGGAATACCTGGGCGGAATGTTTGGCGCAGATGGCTGGTCTCCGGTGTTACATCGTCAAGGAAAAAACGAAAATGACTCGGTTTTGAAGCCACCCGCTTTTTCGCAAAGCGCCAAGCCGGAATACGTTTCTGACCTGCGCGAAATGCTCCGTCAATCGCTCGATCTTTTGCAGCGCTGCGGAGTGAATATCGCCGGCGCGAAAATTTATGAATATCCGACGCGCCGTTCCGCCTCTTCTTATCCGGCGGGCACAGACGGTATGCCGCGCATCGAAGTTCGGCTTCAACTCACCGACGGTCTGTCTTTTATTGAACGCGTCGGTTTTCGTTATTGCGTTGATAAGATGATGCGTTCGAGTGCGGCAGCGGTTTATTGGCGCACGGTTAAGAAAATTAATCAACAACGCTTATGGATGTCGGAACGCGTGCAAGAAAAGCATCTGGCCTCGCCATCTTTGCCCTTCGCACAGGTTCGCAACATCGCGGCTGTAGAATTATTGCAAACCGAAACCGCGGTCTTTCCGCATTATTCGCTGTTAGAAGGACACGATCGTTTTACCCGATTACCAAAACCGACAGACCGCAAGTTTCAACCTTTGCATCGTGATTCATGCGGTTTTCCCTCTCCCGTCGAGTTGTTTCGCCAGCTTGGTGTACGTGATTGGTTTGCGCCTTTGGAGGAACGGGCAAAAAATACCACCAAGCGTTATTGCTCGGAAAAAGAATCGCTGATGATGCCGACTTTTTCGCTGAAAATCATTGACCGCCGGCCGGCGGGCCGGCGCAAGGTTTTTGATTTATCGGTCAATGAAATCCATTCCTTTATCGCCGGAACAATGGCCGTCCATAATTGTATAGGCAATTCCGGCCCGCTCGACCCGCGCATCGAAGAAGTGATCACTAAAAATGACCTGATTGCGGCAAGCGTTTTAAGCGGCAATCGCAATTTTGAAGCCCGCGTCCATCAAAGCATCAAAGCAAACTTTCTGATGAGTCCGCCGCTCGTAGTCGCCTTTGCGCTTGCCGGAACGATTAACGTCAATTTCTCACAAGACCCGATTGGCACAACCGAACAGGGCGAAGCGGTTTACCTCAAAGATATTTGGCCCTCGCAAGAAGAGGTCAATGACTTAATGTACGCGGCCTTCGACCCGGAAACCTATCGCACGCTTTACAGTAATTTCGTTGAGCAAAACCCCATGTGGGACGATATTCCTTCGACCGGCGGCGATGTTTACGAATGGGACGGGACCTCGACATATATTCAAGACCCGCCTTACTTCGAGAAATTTGGCATGGAACCCGAAGCGATTTGCGAAATCAAACAGGCGCGGGCGCTGGCCATCTTTGGCGATTCGGTAACCACTGACCATATCAGTCCGGCCGGCGCTATCAAACCCACTTCGCCGGCCGGGCTTTATTTGCAGGAGCGCGGGGTTGACGTAGCCGATTTCAATAGCTACGGGTCGCGCCGTGGCAACGACCGCGTGATGACGCGCGGAACGTTTGCCAATGTGCGAATCAAAAATCTCATGGTGCCGGGCACCGAAGGCGGCGTGACGATTCATCAACCGCACGGCGAACAGATGAGCATTTATGATGCGGCGATTAAATATCAGGCCTCGCACGTTCCCCTGCTGGTCTTCGCCGGACAGGAGTACGGAACCGGCAGTTCACGCGACTGGGCGGCAAAGGGAACACGACTGCTGGGCGTCAAAGCCGTGATTGCGCAAAGCTTCGAGCGCATCCATCGTAGCAATTTAGTTGGCATGGGGGTGTTGCCTTGCCAGTTCAAAGAAGGCGTCAGCGCGCAGAGCTTGAATCTGGACGGCACTGAGGTCTTCGATTTAGTCGGTTTTGAAGGCGACCTCAAACCGCGACAGGATGTGACGCTGATGGTGACGCGCGCCGATGGCTCAACCGAAGAGGTGGCGCTTACCTTGCGCGTTGATACGCCGATTGAAGTTGAATACTATCGCCACGGCGGCATCTTGCCTTATGTGCTCAGACAATTGATTGCCAAGGAGCAATAAATTTACTTTTCAATAAATTTACTTTTCAATAAATTTACTTTTCAAGAAGTTTACTTTTGAAGATTTTGAAACCCCAGGGACACCGAGAACCCGAAGAAAAAACTGATTTTATATTTCGTGTTCCCGGTGTCCCTGGGGTTTTTATCAAAAGAACAAGGCGCAAATAGCTGGTTGATTTATGAGAGCTTCACACCAACTGATTTTTATATTTGTCTTCATCTCATTTTTGACACTGATTTCCGGAGCCTGTACCAAAGAAGAAGAGAAACGCTATGACCTCACCGGCAAAGTGGTGGCGGTTGATATGAAAGGTCGCACCGTCACCGTCAGTCACGACGCCATTAAAGACTATATGGAGGCGATGACCATGCCGTTTCGCTTGCGGGAAAAAGACGAATTCTATCTGGACAAAATGAATGCGGGGGACACGGTGCAGGCAACGCTTGTCGTCGCTGGCTCGCGCTCCTGGCTTGAAAACCTGGTCATCAGTCAGGAATCCGCTGTTGATCTGCCGCCGACTGCAAAGGTCACGGAACCGAAAGCCGGCGACGCGATTCCTGATTTTACGCTGATCAATCAGGACCATAAAAAAATCTCGCTCCGCCAATATAACGGTAAAGCCCTGCTGTTGACCTTTATCTACACGCGCTGTCCGCTTCCCGATTATTGTCCGCTTATGACCAACAATTTTTCTGAAATCAATAAAGGGCTCGCGGCTGAACCACAATTGCAAAAACAGGTGCATTTGCTCAGCGTCACGGTTGACCCTGAGTATGATAAACCGGAGGTGATGCGCAATTATGGATTGAGAAACAACGGCAATCAGAGTTTTACGAACTGGGAGTTTGCTACCGGTTCAGCAGAAGAGATAAAAAAAATCGCCACGCATTTCGGGTTGTATTATTTCGCGGAAAACAATCAGATCATTCACAATTTGCAAACCGCGCTCATTGCGCCCGACGGCAAGTTTGTTAAGATGTATCGCGGCAATGAGTGGAAACCGCAAGAGGTCATCGGCGATTTACAGAAAATCACGAGTGAATAAAGGTCAGATGATAGATGTCGGATGTCAGGTAGGGGAATAGCTAAAATCTAACAGCTGACCGCTAACATCTTTTGAAGAGGTGTTGATTTGTTTAGAGAAAAAAAGCTTATCGTTGTTCTGCTTTTCGGACTATTGATGTTCGCTGCGTGCCGCAAACCGACGGTCGTGTATCAAGGCGTGGGGATGGTGGAAGAGGTTAATAAAGACATCGCCACCGTGCAAATCAACCACGAAGAGATCAAGGGACTTATGCCCGCAATGAGCATGCCGTATCGGGTTAAGGATAAAGCGCTGCTTGATATGGTCAAACCCGGCGACAAAGTGGACTTCACGGTTGAAGACGGTTCATCAGGAATTTATTTAATCGGCGTCAAACCAACGGAAGCCACCCTGAACAATAACTCAGGCACCCCGCCCGCAAACGCCAATCAATCTTCAAAAACTCCATGACACACCGACACGCACAATACGCGGCGCCTGCACAGCTAGCGGCACGCGCTGCTCAAATGTCGGACTCGTCAGCGCCTCTTCCAAGAGGTTTTGATTTTGATTGAGCAGATTAAAAACATCCGCCATCAGCGCCAATTTACCGCGCGCGAGTTGAAATTCTTTAGCCACCCGTAAATCCGTTGTGCTGTTGAACTGGGTGCGAAACCCGCCGGGTTGCGCGCGGTTCGTCGCTCTTACGAAAAATGCGCCCTGATTAAAGCCTTCGACAAAAAGCAAGCGCCCGAACGCCAGCCCGTCGTAATACTTTGCCACTACTGCAACGCGAAAACCCTTCGGCGCGAGCCACTGACCAAGCAGTTTGCCCGTGTAAGCGCGGTCAAAAAATGTGCGGCTGTTGGCGAATAAAAAGGCGTTCGGGTCAAGGCCTAAATTGCCGATTACGCCGATATCGTTTTCAAAAACCGAATTGCCGACATTGGTTTCGGCCAAAGAGCGCATCGCCGAAAAACTCGCGCTGATTTCAAATTGATTTACCAGTTTGCGAATCAAATCGATCTGAAATCCTTTATAACGGGCGCGCCGCCCGTTGGTAAGCAGCAGAAAATCTTCGCCCAGGGCAGCGGGCTTGCGATTGTAAAGCGTCAAGGTCTGGTCGTCGCTCGTTCCGGCCAGCCCGTCATTACCGGGGTCATTGAAAGCGACAGCCGTGTAGCTTGAAAGCGGTACGCCGGGGTTTGCGAGTTGCGGCAGGCGACTGTCATCACGGCGGAAAAATTTGGCGCGCGCCAGCAGCTGATAGGGAAGTTGCTGCTCGACGGCGAAGCTGATTTCATCCACATAGGGTCGGCGCAGATTCTCGTCAATCGCTGAATAGAGGCCGCCGCTGCGTCTTAAAATTTGTCGCGTTTCTTGCGGTTGCGCTATACGGTCTCGATTGGTATCCGTCCATTTGAAGACTTGTTCGCTCAAGGCCGCCGGGTTGCCAAAATCGAGATAATTGCCCGGCAGCGCGTAACCATATCGCGACCAGGTGGCGCGAACGGTGGTTTTAAAATTGAAAAGCGTCAGGACAACATTGAAACGCGGATGTAAAGTTTTCCAATTAATTTCGTTATCGCTGCCCGCGGCTTTGCCGGAAAGATTTTCAAAGCGCAGGCTGGCGTTCACTTCCAAATGGTTAAAGAAACGCCAGCGACTTTGCGCCGACAGATTTAAGCTTTGGGTATGCCCACGCGCTTCGGTTGGCGCGTTTCGCAAGATGACTTCGGCCGGCGCGTCATTGATAAAAACCTCTTGTAAGGCGTTCGATGTATGCCAACGGTTGGTCATCGGATTGCGGTCATATTCGCCAACTAGTCGCACGAGATGCGAACCGATAACTCTCATGTAGGTCAATGCCGTTTCGTAACGCTTTCGAGTTCCCGATAAAGAAAAAGGTGAAGCGCCTGTGCGACTCAGCAATGGCAAATCAATGGCGCCTGTCGCTTCCGCCGTGTCCTGAATTGCGGACGATAACTTTGCCCGAGCCATCCCGAATCTTGCTTCAACAGTCGAAAGAGGATCGAGCAACTTCGCCCAGTTTGTCTGAAATTGTTGGAAGGTTTGCCGGCCACGGGTCGTCGCGTTCGGCGTTGTGCGCGGGCTGGCATCTTCATGCGACGTGAAGGCCCTTTGATACCCATAAAGAAAATTCAAACTGCCGAAACCGGACTCAATGGTTGAAATCCTGGTTAATAGATGATGGACATTGGCGTCAATGGGCGAAGCAAAGCCGCCGAGGTTTTTCGATAGATTCTGAGTTGAATAGGCCACAAAAGCCGGCAGTTCAAAATTTTTGAAGCGCAGGGCGCCACCGACCTGAGCGCTAAGGTCAACAAAATGATTCAAGGTTTCAGGTCCCGCGAAATTGAATTTACGAAGCCGCGCATCAACATTATTGCTTTGAAAACTCTCCGGCGAATAAAAGATTTTAGTGTCGCCGTGCAAATCGCGCCCGGCGTATTTCGTGTTGAGGTTCAGCACCGCGCCAGCACCGGATTCAATCTGTACAGCGTCAAAACTGCGGATTGTATTCATATCAGGATTCATCAATGGCTTGCCGGTCTCATATGGGTCAGTGACGTTGAGCCCGTTCAAACGATATTCGGTCTGCGTCCACGATGCGCCGAGCGTGCTGACGAGCGCCGCGCGTCCGGTCGTCAAGCCGCCATTATCAAATTTGTCCGTGATAATAACCGGCGCTTGATTTTCTAAAAGCGACCACAGATTGCGCCCGTTCGGAATAACCCCAATAGATTTGGATAGGTCAGACACACTGTCTAACAAGATAAGCGCTCAAGGTCCGGCGACCGGCAGCTGTTTCACTTCCTCTTTGATGTCGAGCGGAGGCTCTTTTTGTTGGGTGTTGTCAGGCGGTTTGGTATCGGGTTTTTGCGGTTGTTGACTTTGCCCAAAAACGGTTGTCAGGGTGACAATCAGCATAAGCGTAAGACACTGCGCCAGACGGGCAAAGAGGTTGACCTGCAGGTGGTTTTTCACGGTGTAGAAAGCCTCGATTAAAAATTTGTCGCCGCACTTTTTTACTTGGATTACAGATCAAGCAAATGACGGATTTCGTCCTTTTCGGCAGCGACGCGCACGGATTTATTGGCGAAATTCCCTTTGATTATATGTGACACGCCGTCTTCTTCAATCGTTAATTTATCGGTGTGGTAATTGATGGAATAGGTCGCGTCTTTCATGACATTGCCGGTCAATACCGCAACCACAGCGTCAGCGGATTTGATTACCCCTGCGGCTACGAGTTTTTTAATTCCGGCCAGCGTCGTCGCCGATGCCGGTTCACAACCGATGCCATCGAATCCAATCAGGGCTTTGGCATCGGCAATCTCTTGTTCGCTGACGCGCTCAACGATACCGTTGGTCCAGCCAAGCGCGCGAACCGCTTTTTTCCACGATACGGGGTTACCAATTTTAATTGCCGTCGCCAGCGTCACAGGATGCGCGAACGGCTGAAATGCGGAACCGTCTTGAGCCTGATAAAATTCATAAAGCGGCGATGCGCCTTCGGCTTGAATGATGGCCAGACGCGGCAGCCGGTCAATTAGCCCTAGCTCAAGCATCTCCTGCAAACCTTTGCCAATCGCCGATGAGTTGCCGAGATTGCCGCCCGGCACCACTAACCAATCGGGGGCTCGCCAGGCGAGCTGTTCCATCGTCTCAATGGCGATGGCTTTTTGACCTTCCAGGCGAAAGGCATTGATGGAATTGAGCAAATATAAATTGGACTCTTCGGCGAGTTCACGCACCAATCGCATGGCAGCATCGAAATTGCCTTCGATTTCAACCACTGTGGCGCCGTATTCGAGCGATTGCGAAAGCTTGCCGTAAGCCACCTGTCCGGCTGGTATAAAAACCACTGCACGCATCCCGGCGCGCGCCGCATAGGCCGCCATCGAAGCTGAAGTGTTGCCGGTCGAAGCGCAGGCGACGGCTTGCGCGCCTAAAGCTTTGGCTTGCGTTACGCCGGTCGTCATGCCGTTATCTTTGAATGAGCCGGTAGGATTTAAGCCTTGATGCTTAAAACGAAGCGCGTCGAGTCCGGCAAATCGGGCTGAACGCGGCGCGGTGTAAAGCGGCGTATTGCCTTCGGCAAGGGTGACGATATTTGCTGCGTCTGCCGTAAAGGGCATGAGTTCACGAAACCGCCATACGCCGCTTAGATCAATTTCATCATCGCTGGCGCGGCGCGATTTAAATAGCCCTTTGAGATCATCGGCCTGCGGTAAATTAAATTCGTAAGCGACATCGAGAAGTCCGCCGCACGCGGGACAGGTATAGAGCCGTTGAAGCACCTCGAAAGTCGAATGACAATCAGGTTCAATACAACGCAGAAACGCTTTTGACTTGTTCATAATCGCACGAAGGGTAAACGATTCGCGGCCGAATAATCAATCGGCAACGCGTTTATGAAGTTGCGCGCCGAGCTGTTTTTCCAGGGCGCTCCAATCACATTCATCCTGGGTCGCCCGATGAGCGATGAACTGAGCGAGTTCGCTTGAGGCGGTATAATTTTCACCGATGACGAGAATATCTTCGCCGTAAATAGCCCAGAGCTGGCGCAAGTTTTCATCGGTTTGATTGGCGCTTCGCAGTTCTTCAATGGACGCGCGCAGGCGACGACGCGCATATTCAATTGCAACTTCTCGGTTGGGAAACCCGCTGATGAGTATTTCGCTGCCCGCTTCCCGGTAACGCGCCATATCAATGACCAGTACCGAAAATTGTTTAGATGATGGGGTAGTTTCTTGATTCATGGCGCGGTTTGAGGTTGTGAGTGAGCAAAAGCCTGGTGGTTGCGGGCAATAGATAGTTGCAGGATAGACCATGCCATCGCGCTTTTTACTTTTGCCTTTTTACTTATTCCGGCGCGTGTTCGTCGTAGAGGTCTTCCCAACTGTCGCTTGGCTCAACCAGTTTCAACCCGATATGGCGCTGGCCGCCGTCACGCCAAACCGATTCGGCTATCGCCGTCGCTTCGACGTTATGCGAAGCGACTTTGATTTTAACCACTGTTCCCGGTTCGATGTCTCTGGCGGTTTGCAAGCGCAGACCCGATGGGCTGATCTCTTTAACTAACATCTCTTCGGCGAAAGTCTCAAGCTGCGAGGTATTGCCTTCAACCAGCGCTTTGAGGGTAACCGCGATGCGATCTTCACCGCGCCGGTCTTCTTCTTCTTCGGGAACATCATTGGCTTCAGCCAGCAGGTCGTCGTAGCAGGCATCGCAGACCAGACGATAACCGAGATGGGCCACCGCCGCGAGTTCGGTCGCCTTTGAAATGTTTATGATGTAGCTGGTTCGTTCGTTACAACGTTCGCATACGCCGGACATACAAAACTAGCTCCTTGAGAAGGTCGGGAGACCCATCGAAACATTTTGGGTGTGTCTTATTTCTTTTTTTGAAGTAAAAACCATACTGTCTGCTTTTGGAGATGCGCCCAGTATAGACAGATTTTCTTTTTGACTCAACATGATTTGTGAAATTTTTCGCCGGTTCGCTTGATTGACAATACCGGTTAAGGCAAT
>JBIOWC010000503.1:0-8057 GCA_044868105.1 Blastocatellia bacterium | reverse complement strand
CAATAACCTGACCGCCTCCGAAGAAAACGGCGAACTCAAAAAGAGCAGCCCTTTTTCATCGGCGTGCTGCTTTAACCCCTGCCACTGGTCTTCGGTGAACTCCATACGCTTCCAGTAGTCATAGCGGGTTGCGTCTTGCCGACTAAATTTGACTCTCCAAGGTTCGCCGGGGGTACTTTCGGCAGCAGCAATATGGGTTTGGAATTTGATGGCATCGGCGCCGGCGGCGGCAATCGCATCAATGTAGGCGTGAGCCATACCCAAGCTGCCGTCGTGAGCTTGAGCGACTTCACCAATAATCAAACAGGGTTCTCCGTCCGCGTTGCCCGACCGGGTCAACCCGGAAGTTTTTCTTCTTGCCATGTCGTTTGTTTACCTTATTGCGAAGGCCCTAGGCCTTCGTTAGAAATCACTGAAAGGGGTCAGGAAGCCAGCGGGTCAACCTCCTCGCCTCTTGCCGGATAGTAATAGCGGAAATATTCATCATCGAATCCTTCACGCCGCAAATCTATGTTGTTGAGAACCACGCCAAAGGTTTTCGCGCCGACGCTCGTCAACTCCTGACAAGAGCGCCGCACGTCTTCGCGTGAACTCTTGCCGCCGTGGACGACTAAAATCACCCCATCAACTAAGGTCGAGAGAATGATCGGGTCGGTCACATTGGTAATTGGCGGCGAGTCAATCAGGATATGGTCAAAGCGCTCGGAGAGCGCTTTAAGGAGGTTCTTCATTCTCTGTGAGCTGATTAACTCCGCCGGATTTGGCGGAATCTGCCCACAGGGCAACAGATATAAATTCTGAATCGGCGTTGCCGCAATCAACTCGTTAATGGAGACATCGCGCGATAAAAAATTCGATAGCCCGTGCGGTTGATTGACGCTCAGCACTTTATGCACGGTGGGCTTGCGCAGATCGCCATCAATGATGAGGACAGAGGAACCGAGTTGAGCCAGCGATATGGCGGTATTGATAACCGTCGTGGTCTTTCCTTCGCCCGAACGTCCGCTGGCAACGAGAATCGTTTTGGGCGGACCTTCAGCACTGGAAAGCAGGACCGAGGTGCGCAAGCCGCGATAGGCTTCAGAAGCTGCAGAACGCTCGTCGAGGGCAATAAAGTTCTTTTTATTAAAATTGGGCGCCTCTTCCAGAGCAAAAAGTTTTCTTTTTGCGGTTGATTGCAAAGCTCGCTTTTTCGGTTTTTTCTTGTTGGTCAGCAATCGCGGCACGGTCGGGATAATTCCCAGCGTCGGCAGTTGCGTATAGCGCACGACATCCTCAATCGTTTTGATACTTTTATCGAAAAATTCAATTAATAGCGCGAATCCGACGCCACCCAATAAACTGGCGAAGAAGGCGGCAACGATCATCGATACGCGATTGGTGCTAATCGGTCCTTTGGGCAACTTCGCCGGTTGAATGACCCGGACATTGTTGTTCTGTTCAGCAACCTGAATTTTCGCTTGACTATTGCGGTTCAAAAAATCTGTGTAGATGGCTTTTGTGGTGTCCACATTTTGTCGGAGCACGCTATATTCGATAGATTGCTGATTCTGTCGCGTCGCTTCGGATTTCGCCTGTTCAAGCGCCGCATTCAGGGACTGCTCATCGCGCACCGCCCGTTCATACTCGGCTCTGAGTTTTTCAGCAAGCGTATTGCGACTCTTGTCAATTTGCTCCTGCAAGGCCGCCAGTTGTTGTTTCACTTCAATGAGTTTGGGATTTTGCGGACCGTAGGTGGCGCTGATTTGCGAGGCTAAGATGACCAGGTCACCCTGTTTTCTATTCAAATCCGCGAGCCCCGGATCGGCATAAGATTCCGGCAGACGCGACACATCGCCCCCATTTTTCACCTGTTCATAAAGTGATTGTTTGAGCATTCGCTCAATCTGCGCTCGCAAGGCTTGATCAAACAGACGGGTGAGTTTGTCAGCCGTTAACCCTGATTTGCCGTCGGTCGAGAACATATTGTGATCGCGCGTATAGTCAGCAAGCGCCTTTTCAGATTGTTCCAGCTTTTCCTGCAACTCTTTCGTGGAGCGCTCAAGCCAGTCTGAAGTTTTCGTGAATTTCTCAGTCTTATTCTCGAAATTCCGTGTGATGAAAGCTTTGGCTACACCATTGGCGACCGCGGCAGCAATCCTTGGATCATTGTGGGTGTAGGAGATGGAGAGCAGTTGGGTGTCTTTAATTTGCTCGACATCAAGTCCGCTACGTAACTTGGCGACAAACGGCTCGAGTTCTTCGCTGGTCACCGCTGAGCGCGCTTTATCACCGCTATCGGCATCAGTAGTGACGGCGGCGTCTCGCGAACGCGGAACCTCTTCATCAGGAGATTTGCCGATGATGGTTTTGATGGCGTCTTCAATTGTGCGCCTTGAACTGCTCCAAAATTTCGGATTCTGCTGCAGCTTAACATCCTTGACCACATCTTCTAATAAAGGGTCGCTTTCGATAATGTAGATTTTGGTCTTCAAACTGCCGGTCGGCGAAGCCGTATCCGTATCTTGAATGATGAGATCAGAGGCTTTGACCGGGGCATATTGTTCTTTGCTAATCTCGATTGTTGTATAGGCTCGATAAACCGGTTTGCGACGGTACAGTTCGACAGTGGTGAGGGCCGTAGCGACAACCGTGATGGAGATAATCAGCCACTTGTGTTTGCGTACCTTGCGCCAGATGTCCCGAATATTAAATTCACCGGTCTTTGACTCATAACCATACCCATCATCATACCCATAATCATAGACCTCTGGGCCAAGGGCAACTTTCGGATAGCCGCGTCTCACCAGGGCGACATCTTCGCGAAATTTGCTCTCTTCGGTTTCTAATCTTTTGTCTTCCATTCTTTACTCCTTATAGGGGCCGATCCTTTGTCGAAAGAGAAAGGTTGTCATCCCATTCTCAATAACGGATGACGCGCGTCGCGGTATAGCCAAAGGTAGTAAGTACCGCATTACTTATAGATTTTATTCGGCTGTTGGGAACCAGGATTACATCATTAGCGCTTAATAAGAGATCTTCTTTCTTGCCATTCATCACCGCGCCGACGTCAATTTTTATCTCTTCGCGTTTTCCAGTCACCGGGTTTTCGCGATAAATGATGCCATCGCCGGCCTTCGCCTTAAACGTGGTGCCCTGCGCCAGGGAGATCGCTTGCCGTAAGGTCGTACCTTCCTTTAAGGGAAAAGAACCTGGCGCATGAACTTCACCGGCAACAAAGAAAATATCTGTCGGGGGGATATTGATATTGTCACCGGGTTCGAGCACGATATTGTTGTCGAAATTTCCTTTGAGCAATCCGTTAATGTTGGCTTTCACTAATTCAAATTTGGCGACTTCATCCGCCGCGGCGGAAAGTTGCGTCTCTGCGTTGCTTGTGGGAGCCGCCCTTTCTGCATCGGTAGCCGGTGAGGGTTTGATTTTGCGAATGACAAAGGCCGAAGAGCCATGATTATCGGCCAATCCTCCGGCCAGGGTGATTAATTCAAGGAGGGTTGGGCGGCCAATCACCTGAAAATGTCCGGGGCTTCGCACAGCCCCTTGAATGAAATATGATTGTCCGGTTTTTTGATGTTGCTGAACCGTAACTTTTACAATCGGGTCTACGAGGTATCGTCCGCGCAAGCCATCGGCAATTTGCGCAACCAGGTCGTCGCCGGTTTTTCCTTGCGCGACGATACGTCCAAGGAAAGGCATCATAAATGAGCCGGATTTGCCGACTACATAGCTTCCTGATAGTTCTTCGGCTTTTTCTATTTTAATCTCAACCACATCATCCGGGCTGATACGATAATCTTGCTGAGACTCTAGACTGAGATTGGTCGGATTACCGCTCGTGCTCTTCTTGTCCGAAGCTTCTGCGGCGCCCGCCTGGTTGCCTGGGGTTTCTCTTTGAGCAGGGCGATTCTGTTGCCGTGCAATGATTGAGTCAGTCACCAAAATCATTGCGGTGAAGGCAACGAGAAGAAGCGTTGCGGCTTTTACTTGGCCGGACTGGTTCGCCGCGCGTTTAGCTTTTTGAGGCGCCTCCAAACCGACAGACTCACTCATCCTTTTCAGGATGGAGAATACTCTATTTTCGCTTTTTGCAGTTCTCATAAATTTTTCTCTTATGGTGCTGACTATAGGTGGTCTAGCCCGCAAGGCCGATTTGCGTTTTAAGGGGTTGCAAACCAGTAATCGAAAAACCAAGGGCTTTATTAAGGAGCTCAAGCTGTTCTTCGAATCAGGTTGCATAAGCAAGGGCTTGATTTTCCAAGCTAAAGATCGCCTGCCCCCTCCTGCAATTTTTGATTCAACGTACAAAGCGGCGCTTGATAATCGTTAAAGCTACGCCCCACGTTCCATCAGGAAAAGGATCGCGACGGACAACCTCGCACTCTACGGCGACTCTCGCCACTTCCAGCTCTTCATCATTGGAGGTTGAAAGTCGAATGATCATGTTAAGCTTCACGCCGAGTTCAACGCGCTTATCCAACTTCAAATAAATTCCCGTAGAACTCATATTGTCGAGAACCGTGACCACGTCAAAGGCTTCTCCTCCTGCCGTCATCCCGTTGACTTTGACTTGAAAAGGTTGATAGATGCGCGGTTTTCTCCGACGCTCCAAAGTGGCGGTAAGCGATAAAAAATTATTCATTTACACTCTCAATTCATCACCTGCGAGCAACCCCTCATCCGCAGCGCAGCAACCCATTCGACTTTAATGAACGACGATGGGAGCTAGGCTTGGTGTTTGAGGCTGGCTCGCTATGTTTGGTTAAGTGTTGTTATTCGCTAAGTCAGAGGTGATGCGCGAGATGGGTTCGCGATTATTCCTTCCTCACGATAATCTCGTTTGACTTAAATTGATTGAACCCTGTGTCTTTGCTGCTTAGATTGAATAAAAACGGCTTGAGTAATCCTTTTATTGTGAAAAATTTTTACTTCAGTAAGAATCAAATTCAAGAATAAATAGTGTTATGGATGGTAAGCGCGAGCCACTTGCAGGCCAAACTCCGCCCGTACAGTTAAACCCCTAGGGAAACCGCTTTTCGCGGCAGAAAAAATTGTGCTCACTTAAATTGGAAGTTTTAGATAGAGAGGTTTTGCCGGAACGCAGAGCTGATTCCTATTTGGGCAAGCTGCCAGCAAAATTGTTCAAGAGAAACAATTTTATTTATTGAGCAATCGACAGTCGGCCACGACATGGCAAACCCGTGTACCAGCTAGATTACACGATTTAGTTGAATCAACTTCTAGGGAACTAAATTCGCTTGCTCTGGCAGTTTCTCACTAAAGCCTTCAATGGGTGATTGGTAGGTTTAGGGTATGTCAACCTGTTTTGATGAATTCGTACAAAGGATGGGTAGGATACAACCAATACAAATATTTCAAAGTTTTTTGTGAGGATGACAGGGGGTTCATATAAACTCCTTTTCGGGTCTTAAGATTCAACTTGCTACTAAGCTTTCCTTAGCTTGGCATCATTCAAAAATTCATGACACCGATTCCCACGCAAGTGACTCGGAAGCCTGTATTCTTTACTTTCGTTTCAGGCAATGCCTAATTTTTTAGTTTGAAGCAACAACCATTTACTAAAACACTTTAGGGCATTGATTAACCAAATACTTACATCCGTTAGAGTGAGTAATCCAACAGATTTTACAAAGAGACCTTACCATATAACAATAATCTTTCAAATTGCATCGTCTAATGCTCCCTTTATTCTCTGGTCTTCTAGTGCCGGTTTTTTCTCATTATTATGTATAAATGTGCCTATTGAGCTGGCACATTTATACTAGAACTAATTTGTCCCAAAGGTGCTCTGATTTTTATCCAAGTCCCAAGTGTAATACGCATTATGGCGTTTGCCTGAGTTTTTTTACTGACTAACCGGTTTTCAGTGAACGGTCCGATTGAGTAACGGCAAAAATCTTTTCAGCGATTTCGGATTGGGAGATTGTGGACATTTGTCGAATCCCCTAAGCCATGTTTATACGCATAGATAATTAACTCAAAACGATCGGTCAAGGCAAGTTTATTAAATATTGATGTAAGATGGTGTCGGACGGTTATGTCACTAATTGATAAAGTCTCAGCAATCTGCTTATTTTTTTTCCCGGTGGCAACTAACTTGATAATTTCACGCTCGCGTTTGGTCAGGTCACGAATTTGAACTTGAACGGCATCGGCATTCCAGGATTGTCTTTCGCGTGATCTTCCCTTTAATAAGTTTCCGATCAACGTGCGATTAAGCCAGACCTCTCCTTGGTGAACTTTTTTGATTGCGAGAATGAGCGTCTCGGGACTTTTTTCTTTACCGACCAACCCCATTGCTCCAAATTCAACGGCCCGTTGGTGAACATCCGGGTCTTGCAAGGCTGTCAGGATGATAATCCCGGAATGGGAAGAAACATTCATAAATTTAGGAATGTAATCCAGTCCGTTTTCGTTACCCATAATCAAATCAAGGAGGATAACATCGGGCTTTTCCCTGCTGGCTATGGTAAGAGCGTCTGGGTAGGTGGCCGCTTCACCCACAATTTTGATATCTGGATCCGCTTCAATTAACAGCCTTAACCCGGCACGAATCATGTCTAAATGGTCAATCAACAAAACTCGTATAGGGATATTGCCAAGCGAGGATGGACTTAATGAAGGTTTCATAATTTACCCCATTTAATTATCAATTCTTTTGGGAACCGGGGGGGTAGGAAATTAATGGCTTGAGCAATAACTGAGATGACCTAATTCTCCAGGCACCGGCGATTAACCAGTTTACCAATGAAGGGCCGCCTCGATTAATCAGAGTAATTATTGGAATATACTTCCCTACCCATACTTTCATAGTTACCAAGGTAACGAACAACTTGCTCATTAAGCACTGGACAGGGAAGAGCCTCTATTAAGCTTTAAACCTCAAAGCATTGTTTCATTCAGGTCACCCAAATCCTAGTATTTCCCCCGCTTCTAAATGAATCAATCCGAATTCTCATAGAGAGATGAATCAATTAAGCCGTCCTAATTTCCTCTAATTAGGGTATAAATGAAATATTTTTGCCGCCCACTCTATCTCGGTCAACGAATACTTTATTGAATAGATAAGCCTCAGCGATTATTTGGCTCAGCCTCCGGGTATCATAAGATTATGAATCAGAATAAAAAATGTTACGGCTTTCCCTTAAAGACTTTGCCAATTCCGTGACCTCATAGCCCTCTTATAACCCGAACTGTAAAATTAGCCCTGACTCAGGGTTCACAGTTCTCCAATTGCTCACTCATAATTCCAGCTTTGACATACGCATTCTTCAACCGTTTTAGATCGCTTAATCTAAATATTTTCTTCCTAAAATCCAGCGGATCATTATGTACGGGAATTAATCCATGTTTAACCATTCTGGACATTTTTTGCCGGGAAATACCAAGAAATCTCGCCGCTTCTGTTAAAGGAAGAGAAAGATTAATCGAGGACATTAAAAAAACACCTCCTTCGTCATTAAAAGTAACATTATGTAATTATGCGTAACGACGCGTCATTATAGGGTATTTCAGGTGATTATCAACTATAAAATTCATTGCCCAAATAATCAGGGTTTTTATTAACCGCGGCTTAATGAACCGCCGCTAAGCGGCACACCGGTTCGCAACACCTTGAAACTGCAAGCGCCCTTCAGGCGCTGGTTGACCCTAGACATTGATGGTCACCACCTCGCCAGCGCTTAGCAAAGGGGCGCGAAAGTTTGCCGGAAATCGTCAAGCTCGGCGAAAGACTTAGATCATCGGGAGGCTTTTGAGCCTGAAAGATTTGTTTGTAAGGCTTGTCAATCCGATTTCAAGGCGCGCGCTCTTATGTCGAATTCAAGTAGTGGGTCAGGAAGAAATAGGTTGGCCAGCGATGGGCGCTAAATAAGTAAAGTCCCGCCCAACTACAAGTAAAAATTTATCTTCTGATTAGACGGAAAAGGCGGATAAAGCGCCATCGGCTGGGGCGGATAAAGCGCCATCCGTCTTTTCCGCCCCATCAGAAGATGACCTCGTCCCTGACAACAGACCGCCCTTCTTTTACCGATAAATAA
>JBIOWC010000502.1:0-2799 GCA_044868105.1 Blastocatellia bacterium | reverse complement strand
TAGGGACAACCAACTCCTGCGTAGCTATTCTTGAAGGCGGTGTCACCCAGATCATTCCCAATAAAGAAGGCGGTCGTACCACTCCATCCGTGGTTGCATTCACCGAAAAAGGTGAACGATTAATTGGTCAGATTGCCAAACGTCAGGCAATCACTAACGCATCCAATACGATTCATGCCATCAAACGTTTAATGGGGCGCAAGTTCAAATCGGATGAAGCACAACGCGCGGTTCATTCGGTGACTTATGAAATCACCGAAGCGCCAAACGGCGATTGCCGGGTGCGCGTACGTGGACGCGACTATTCGCCGCCGGAAATTTCCTCGATACTGCTGCAGCGCTTAAAACAATCGGCCGAAGAATTTTTAGGTGAAGAGGTCACCGAAGCCATCATTACGGTTCCGGCTTACTTTGACGATATTCAGCGCCAGGCCACGAAAGACGCGGGCAAAATCGCCGGACTCAATGTTCAACGCATCATTAACGAACCGACCGCCGCGGCGCTCGCCTACGGACTCAACAAACAGGAACACGAGAAGGTTGCGGTTTATGACCTGGGGGGCGGCACCTTTGATATTTCAATCATGGAAATGTCGGACGGCGTCTTTGAAGTGCTTTCGACTTGCGGCGATTCCTTCTTAGGCGGCGAAGATTTCGACCAGCGCATTGTGGATTGGATGATTGAAAACTTCCAGGCGGAAACCAGCATTGACCTGCATTCCGACCGCCTGGCGCTCCAACGACTTAAAGAAGCCGCCGAACGCGCCAAGTGCGAATTATCCACCGCGATGGAATCGCAACTCAACTTACCCTTCATCGCTGCCGATGCGGCCGGACCGAAACATTTCAATAAAACCCTGACCCGCACTCAGTTTGAAGAGCTGGTCAAAGATTTGGTCGAACGCACGGTTGACCCTTGTATGAAAGCGCTCAAGGACGCCAAGGTTCGTCCCGAAGACATCACCAAAGTTCTACTCGTCGGCGGTCAAACGCGCTCACCGATTATCATCAGCCGGGTTCGGGAAATCTTTAACCGTGAGCCTTCGATTGAAATCAACCCTGACGAAGTGGTGGCTATCGGCGCCGCCATTCAAGCGGGCGTGCTTTCGGGTCAGGTCAAAGACCTAATTCTGCTCGACGTCATTCCGCTCAGTCTGGGTATCGAAACGCGCGGCGGGTTGTTCACCAAAATCCTCGACCGCAACTCGACGATTCCGACCAAGAAGAGTTTGATTTTTACGACCGTAGCCGACAACCAACAAATCGTCGAAGTTCACGTTCTGCAAGGCGAACGCGAAATCTCTGCGGGCAATCGCAGTCTCGGTCGTTTCGAGATGGTCGGTATTCCTCCGGCGCCGCGCGGCGTGCCGCAAATTGAAGTGACCTTTGAAGTCGATGCCGATGGGATTACCTCCGTATCGGCAACCGATAAGATGACCGGTCAAGAGCAAGCCATGAAGATTACGCCGTCATCAGGGCTTTCGGCATCCGAAATTTACGACTTGATTGAAGAGGCGCAACGCAATCTCGATAACGACCGGCGCACGAAAGAGGTTATCTTAGCGCGCAATCGCCTGGAAGGTTTGATGCAAAATACCATTCGTTCGTTCCAGGAATTCGGTTATATGTTATCGGGCGCCGATCAGGAAACGGCGCGACGAACCATTGAAGATGCCCGCGAAGCGGCTTTGATGGATGATGCGTCGAGCATACGTTTTGCGCTTGAAGAGCTGGAAAACATTGCCAAGATGATTACCGATGCCATGTTCAGACCCACGGCTGTCGTGCCCGACGGTGAAGCTGGTCTGCCCGAAGAGCAAGTTGCTCCATTGTCAGAATTGACCTAGCATTTGCTATACTTGGTTTTCTATCCGTCGGCTCTTGTCGCAGGTGAAGATGAGAGCCGACAAAAAAATATTAGAATCAGGGATTTGAAAATTGAGTAGCAAACGAGATTACTACGAAATATTGAGCGTGAGCCGTAACGCCACCGACCAAGAGTTGAAGCAAGCCTATCGTAAACTTGCCATCCAATTCCATCCGGACAAAAATCAAGGCGATAAAGAAGCCGAAGAGAAATTCAAAGAGATTAACGAAGCCTATCAGATTTTGTCGTCGCCCGATTTGCGCGCGCGCTATGACCGCTTGGGTCACGCGGGCGTCAGTTCAAGCGCCGCCGGCGCCGGCGCCGGATTTGAAGGCTTCCCGGGATTTGAAGACATCCTCAGCGACCTCTTCGGATTCGGCGACATTTTTGGTTCCGGCAGAGCGCGCCGCGCCGGTCCGCGACGCGGTTCGGATTTACGTTACGACATTGAAATTTCACTCGAAGAGGCTTACGCCGGACTCAAGACCAAAATTCGTATTCCGCGACTCGAAGGGTGTGAAGTGTGCCAGGGGAGCGGCGCGGCGGCCGGTTCGGCGCCCGAGCGCTGCACGACCTGTAACGGCAAAGGTCAGGTCACCCGCCAACAAGGCTTCTTTTCCGTGAGTCGCACCTGTGGCAGTTGTCGTGGCACCGGCAAAGTCATCCGCGATGTTTGCCGCGAATGTCGTGGCGAAGGTCGCATCGAACGCCATAAAACTTTGGAAGTAAAAATCCCTCCGGGTGTTGATTCCGGTTCGCGCCTCAGAATGACCGGCGAAGGCGAAGCCGGCGAGATGGGCGGACCGCCGGGCGATTTGTATGTGATGATTCATGTCAAACGGCACAAACTCTTTGAACGCCACGACGAGAATTTGAGTTGCGCTTACAACATCTCTTTTACGCAAGCCGCGCTCGGCGCAGAAATCACCGTG
>JBIOWC010000501.1:0-3261 GCA_044868105.1 Blastocatellia bacterium | reverse complement strand
GGCCGAATGAAGCTGCAATCCGAGAAGGTTGATTTGGTTTTTGAAGCCGTTGGGACGCGGCGAATACGAATCAGCAGAGGCGTGTATCGGGAAGAGCCGATTACTAAACTTGTCGGTCGTGAAATGGCGCTAGCGATTCTCACGGCCGATGGCGACATCAGGATTGCCAGGGGAATTAAGCGTGATAACAAAGGGTTGGATGTTATAACCCAGGGGTTCAAGCTCTTTGTAAGAAAAGATAATGGCATTAATTCAGATATTTCCTGTATAGAACCTGAAGGCGGTAAGGTTATCGCGGTGAAGTATCCCGTGAAAAATGAGAATAATCGTTTCGGGGGAGGGGACGAAATTATTCAGGCGGTTTACACGCCCTTTTCGCAAGAGATCAAAACCTCGGAGATTATTCACGCGGGGTTACGGTTTGCGGGCAATATTATTGATAAAGCCTATAAGCAGCTTGAATCGAGAAGCGTCCTGTCACAGGCTTTTCCGGGGCGGAAGATCGTAGATGTCATACCCAAAGAAGTGGTCAAAATCTTGTTGATTAACGAACACATTGACCCGGGGATGTTTACTTCACAAGCCTTGGCGAAGCCTTTAATTGAGCAAGTTCTGGTGGTGACCGGAACCAATAAAGAGAAGGCCTATGCCTATTCGATCAGCCCTGCTGGAGCACGGGGATTTGTTCAGATGATCCCCTCGACATATGCGATTTTGCTGAGGAAGTATCCGGTTGCTGGACTAAACTATGACTTCAATAGCGGCATGGTTGATCTGGTTAATGCGATTGTTGCACAGGTTTTACTTTGTGATGCGGATTGGCAAACCATAAACTCCCGCAAAGAGGTTGCAAGGGATCAGATTGGGCCCTATCTGGCTGCCGCCTATAACGGCGGAGTCGGTCGAGTTTTAGATATTCTTAATGATAATGAAGTGGATTGGATGGAAAATCCCGATTCCGGAAATAAGCCGACCAAGACGGTGGCGAGAAATGTGCCGACCAGTGTCCCTAAAACCGTTTATGTGAAGTTCAAAGGGAAGCGCGTTAGAAAAACTGTTTATCGAACTGTTTATGTCAAACGCTATTTCACCTATGCCATCTTTAGAGCCGAAACCAATAAATACATCCAACAGTATCATTGGATCAAGAATTCCTTGAAGGATGATTAGCCGGGAAGCCGTCGGTCAAATGACGGGTCAAGTGGCAAGATGAAGGGATGAATATCATTCTTGAAGTTGGACTTTTAAGATAAGGAATTGATGATGAGTGAAGCGACATTAAAGAGGGTAGTTCCGTTGCTGGATTTAGGAATGCAGCATAGAGAGATAGCCGGAGAGATAGAGGCGGCTGTGAAGCAGGTATTGGAATCGCAAAAATATATTTTGGGTCCGGAGGTAGCTGCGCTAGAGCGTGAGGTTGCAGAGTATTGTCAGAGTAAGTATGGCGTAGGATGTGCTTCCGGGTCGGATGCGCTTTTGCTGAGCTTGATGGCCTATGATATCGGAGCCGGGGATGAAGTCATAACAACTCCCTATACTTTTTTTGCGACTTTAGGGGCAATCGTGCGGCTTGGCGCAAAACCGGTTTTGGTTGATATAGAACCGGAAGCCTTCAATATAGATGTGGCACGCATAGAACAGGTCGTGACCGAGCGCACCAAAGCCATTATTCCGATCCATCTATTTGGACAATGCGCTGAGATGGCTGTGATTAACCAACTGGCAGAGAGATATAACTTTCCGGTTATTGAAGATGCTGCGCAAGCTATTGGTGCGGAATATAAAGGACAAAGAGCAGGTAGCCTGGGTCAAATAGCCTGCTTTAGTTTTTATCCGTCAAAAAATTTAGGTGGTGTAGGAGACGGCGGGCTGCTGACAACTTCAGAAGAAGAGGTCTTCACTAAGTTGAAGGCACTCAGAGCTCATGGAGCAAAGGTTAAGTATTTCCATGATCTGGTGGGAATCAATAGTAGACTGGACTCCATCCAAGCCGCGATTCTTCGGGTTAAGCTGAAATATTTAGAGGTCTGGACGGAGCTTAGAATTAATAATGCCGAGCAGTATCGCAGGCTCTTTCTACAGAGTGGATTAGTTGAAAAAGGGGTTATTGGGTTACCTGAAGAATTGAATGATAGACGACATATTTATAATCAGTTTGTAATCCGCGTGCGTGATAGGGATGGGTTGAGGGATTATTTGAAAAACCGGGGCGTTGGGACTGAGATATATTATCCCCAGCCCATGCATCTGCAACCTTGTTTCAGCTTTTTAGGTTATCAGATGGGCGACTTTCCTGAGTCCGAACGGGCCTCAAAGGAAACGCTTGCTATCCCAATCTATCCAGAGTTGAAGGATTCGGATAAGGAATATGTTGTTGGATGTATCAATGATTTTTATAAATCCTAGTTGATTTGGAGATTGAATGCGAGTTGTGGTAACAGGTGGGGCGGGGTTTGTCGGGTCACATCTTGTGGATAGATTGATCGCCGAAGGTGATGAGGTTGTTGTCTTTGATAATTTGAATACCGGCCGAGTGGAAAACATTGAGCATCATTTAGGGAATGGGAAATTCAAATTTATCAAGCAGGATGTGACGGAATTTTTATATGTTTCTGGAAATTTAGATGCGGTTGTGCATTTTGCTTCACCTGCTAGTCCGATTGACTATCTCAATCTACCGATCCAGACGTTAAAGGTTGGCAGCTTGGGTTCGCATAAGGCACTCGGGTTGGCTAAAGAGAAGAGAGCCGTTTTCTTACTGGCATCAACTTCGGAAGTCTATGGGGACCCGTTGGTTCATCCTCAAAGTGAAGAGTACTGGGGAAATGTAAACCCCATTGGTCCGCGCAGTGTTTATGATGAGGCTAAGCGATTTGCTGAAGCAATAACCATGGCTTATCACAGGCAACATGACGTGGATACGAGAATTGTGAGAATATTCAACACCTATGGCATAAGAATGCGTAGTCAGGATGGACGGGTAGTCTCAAACTTTATTGTTCAAGCATTAAAAGATAACCCTATAACAATTTACGGTGATGGCAGTCAGACGCGTTCATTTTGTTATGTCTCTGATTTAGTTGAAGGGATTTGGCGATTGTTATGGCGTGGTCAGGAGTCTGAAGACGAAGCGATACATCTTCCGATAAACCTGGGAAACCCCACAGAATTTAGTGTTTTGGAATTGGCGAGTAAAGTTTTGGAGTATACGCAAAGTAACAGTGTTTTGGAGTTTAAGCCTCTCCCTGAAGATGATCCAAA
>JBIOWC010000500.1:0-11046 GCA_044868105.1 Blastocatellia bacterium | reverse complement strand
AGTAGGGCTGATGAGTTTTGGGGGCTACTCCTTGAGAAGAGTTTTGAGCAAGAAAAAGCGAAGCGAGGTTGCTTTTTGTGGAGGCGATCTATGGACAACGCAGTAGCCTTGGTTCAGGCATATTTGAATGTGAATGGATACTTCACCGTTACGGAATACCCGGTGCTTGAAGCACTAAAACATGGTCGGTACAAAACCGCAACCGATATCGATATTTTAGCTTACCGCTTCCCTGGCGCGGGTCTACGGGTATCAAGGAAAGGCAAATCCCAAGATTGGGGAACAGACATCTACGCCCCTGATCCCGAGTTAGGGATTCCCGGCGATTGCGCGGATATGCTCATCGGGGAGGTCAAAGAAGGGCAGGTCAGATTCAATCAGGCGACCAGAGACCCGGAGGTGTTGAGCGTTGTGTTGGCTAGATTCGGTTGCTGTTCCCAGGCAGAGATTGCCTCCGTCGTGGCTGAGTTATTTCGAAATGGTTTTGCAAAAACTCCCTGTGGCCACAGCCTTCGTATGGTCGCCTTCGGTTCAACTCTTGTGGAGCAAGAGGAGAAGGTGTGTAGAACCATTTCGCTTGGGCATGTTGTGCGGTTTCTTCAAGACTACCTGCGCCAGCATTGGGAAGTATTACACCACGCCCAGTTCAAAGACCCGGCATTCGGATTTTTGGTGATTCTTGAGAAAGCGCTCAGGAATGTTGCCCCTTGATCATTACGCCAGTGCAAAGACGAACTCGTCAGAAATACTTCGCCAAACGGTTAGATTGTGCAGCTCTTTTCTAGAAAGTGGAGAACAAGCCATGAAACGACAAGGCTGGGCCTTCTTGGGCGAAATCGGTATGGGAGTTGTAGCCGTCGTTGCGGCTCTCAGCGGCAATTTGCTGTGGGCCGCGGCCTGGAGCGTTTTGACAGTAGGTGCTGCCTTTGTTGCCCACGTCTGGAGCCGTCAGCATCCCAGCCCCATGCCCTATCTCATGCGCTGGTTTCTCTTCCTGCCAAGGGGGCCCCATTCGCCGCAACATCTCAAACATATACTACAGCCTCAAAGCGGGGAACATATTCTCGAAGTCGGCCCTGGCGTCGGCATTCAGGCCATACCGGTGGCGTCTGCGCTAGCTCCCGACGGGATTCTCGATACCCTTGATGTACAGAAAGAGATGCTTGATGAGGTGGAGCGTCGGGCGGCGAAAGTCGGCGTCACGAATATTGTTTTGAAGCAGGGAGATGCAGAGAAGCTTCCCTATTCGGATTGCATCTTTGATGCGATCTATCTGATCTCAGTGCTAGGAGAAGTCCCGGACGGCAACGCGGCTCTTAGAGAACTCCGCAGGGTTCTGAAGCCGACTGGACGGCTGGTGATCGGCGAGGTTCTCATCGACCCGGATTACATTTCGCTTCCGGCACTGAAAGAGAAGGCGAGGATGGCAGGCTTTCTATTTGGCCATAAGACTGGTTCGGCCATTGCCTACTTTGCAGTGTTTCATCCGTCGATTGTCGTTGTGAAAACTTAACGGAATTGCCGCTCCCCGGGTATGCCAAGCAACTCCGCGAGGCAAGTTCTGCAATCAGGCTCCGGCGTCTCTGAATGACAGAGACAACCGTGAAGGCCGAGGTCTACGGAAACCATGAAGCAAAACTACTGGGAAAAATATTATGTTGTCGAAGGCGACGCAACGGTCATTGCAGGAGCGATCAAGAGAGCAATCTTTGTTTCAGACGGCGAGAATTATGAATTGATCTATTTCAAGAAGAACGAAAGCGCTCCGAATATCCTGATCTCTCCCGGATCGGCAGGTCACGCTTATGTCTTTGCCGAGCTTGGCTACGATATGCACCTGAGGGGATACAACGTTTTTATTATGCCGAAGCACGGCGGCTATCCTGTCAATGCACTAATGGAACGCCACAAGGATGCCCTCAAATATATTTCGAGCAACTTTAATGACCGGATCGGGGTGTTTGCTGAAGGTCTTGGCGGATATGCGGTTTTCTATCTGGCTCTTGCTCACGGCCCGATGAAAAGTGCAGCCTATCAGAATGCCCCGGCGATCCTTACCGAGAAAGCATTTCAAGAAGCTTTGATGAAAGGAAAGGGCTCCGCCAAAAGAAGGAAAATGCTTCTCCCTGTCGCAAGACCCCTGCTCAAAGTCTTTCCCAGGATTACGCTGCCGATCCGCCTCTATCTTGATTTTGCAGAGATGGTGGATGCAAAAGAGGAGAATCAGAGAATCGAAGCTCCAAGCATCAAAAGATATCTTGAGGATCCGGATTTTGACCGTTGGTATGCGCTTGCAGCCATCCTGTCCCTGGTCTCCACGCTGCCACCGTATCCGCTTTCGGAGTTAACCGTACCGACCATGTTTCTCCTACCCGTGCGGGGCTTTTATCCGTCCTATGAAAAGGATCTATTCAGCCGGCTTCCAGCCATTAAGAAGAGACTTCTGGAAGTCGACGGCGGGGTTTTTTGGATGTGTGCACATCCGCAAGAAGCGGCCAAACTAATATGTGAGCGGTTTGATGAAACAAGAGAGGCACGCAGAATCAACCAGGGTGTGATCAGTGGAAGCAGACTAAGGCAAGCGGCGACTAAATCTGGCAGGCGCGGAGAGGTTCTGATGAACACATTAATTCTGTTACAACTAATCTGGGAGCATCGCAAACTGCGCCGGCGCGATGGCTGGACGCGCCAGCAACTTGAGGCGCATCAGTTCAGTCAGTTGCGTCTCCTCCGCGAATACGCCTACACCCACTCGCCCTTTTACAGGCGGTTCCATCAAGGATTCCTCGATCGTCCATTGCAAGAGTTACCGGTGCTAACGAAGGCGATGATGATGGAACACTTCGACGAGTTGGTGACGGACAGGGAGATTCGTCGCGAGCAGGTCGAGTCGCACCAGGCAAAGATGAGAGGTGATGAGCGCCTCCTAGACCGCTATTGGGTGAACGCGACTTCAGGCAGTACAGGACACCCAGGTTTATTTCTTTTCAACCGTTCCGAATGGCTTACCGCCCTGGCCTCTTTCGCCCGTGGCTACGAGTGGGCGGGCAACAGAGTGAATCTGACCCACCGCCGGAAAATGGCTGTCGTCGCCTCCACAACCCCCTGGCACATGTCAGCGCAGGCAGGCGCTACCCTGCGGAGTTGGTGGGTGCCGACGCTGCGACTGGCTGCGAGCGCGCCGATGGAGAGCATAATCGAACACCTGAATGTCTGGCAGCCGGAGACCTTGGTCTCCTATGCTTCGATGGCGCGCCTCCTTGCTGGTGAGCAACTCGAAGGGCGACTCCAAATTGCCCCCCAGCGCATTTTCACCAGTTCCGAAGTGCTGACGAAAGAGTCGCGGCGACGCATTGAGGAGGCCTGGGGGAAGAAGCTGTTCAACCAGTATGCGGCTACGGAGAGCGGGGGGCTTGCGGCAGAGTGCGAGCAGCACCGGGGACTGCACCTCTTTGAGGATTTGGTGATCTTTGAAGTTGTAGACCGGGACAACCGCCCTGTGCCCGCAGGAGTCTATGGCGACAAGTTGCTGATCACGGTTCTCTTCAGCCGCACGCAGCCGCTAATACGCTATGAGTTAAGTGATAGCTTACGACTGTCCGGAGGTGCCTGTGCCTGTGGACGAGCGTTCACGCTCATCGATGACATCCAGGGTCGCGCCGAAGATGTGCTGTGGTTTCCGAAACCCGATGGTGGACGGGTGGCGGTGCAGCCGATCACTTTCCATCACGTGATGGAACTTTTACCCGTCAGCGCCTGGCAGATCGTCCAGGAGAATGACGGCTTGAAGGTGCTGCTCAAGGGCACGCACATCGGGTTCTCTGACGAGGCAGTCGTGGAGGCTTTGCGACACGTACTGCGTGAACAAGGGGTGATGCCCTCCACGATAGACGTGCAACATGTGGAGGTCATCCAGCGAGGCGCTGCGGGCAAAGCGCCCTTGATCAGAGCAAACCGGAAACCTTCGTGAATTGCAGGCGGTTATAAATCTTTCTCTCACCTTTCATCGAGATGTATCTGGAGCAGTGGCGAGGGCCTCATTTTTGAAAAGGCGGATAGCCTTGCCGATGCGAGAGAGATACTCTGCCCGTCCCCTTCGGCACCTTTACACGAACCTTTAACTTGTGCCATTTGGCATCGGGTGCCGTGCTGGTAGGGTAGAACCCTAAGGTGTACTGATGACGCAACTCTAAGGCGATTCGAGTGCAGATTTCGATAAGTCCTGTTTCGCGATCTGCGTCGGGAAAGAACGCGCGTCCTCCGGTAACCTCTGTGATCTCTTCGAGCACGGAACGGCCAAAGCGCGCCAGTGAATCAGCCATGAAGGAGGTAATGCCGATTGCATAGATCTGCACATCCGCCTCCTTTATGAGATTCCGAAGTTCTTTGAAACTGTAGCGGCTGTTGTTATCCTGCCCGTCTGAGATGATCAGCAGGGCTTTTCGCGGATGTCGCCCCTGCCGCAGCTTCTCAAGCCCGAGATAAACGGCATCATACACTGCCGTAGCTCCTTTCGGGGCGGCGACGGTTAACCGGCGTAATAACTGATCGGCTGATGTAGTGAAGTCCTGCGCAAGGTTGGCCCGGTTATTGAACGTGATGAGAAAGAAATCGTCATCCTCATGCGAGGTCTCGATAAATCTCCTTAACGCGGCCAGCGAGCGGCTGATGTGTTTTTCCATCGAGCCAGATACGTCGTAGATGATTCCCAGCGAGAGCGGCGCGTCCTCATCGGAAAAGTGGGCGATCTGTTGTTTCACCTGATTGTCGAAAACATCAAAGTGCTCCCTGGAGAGACCGGTCATAAACCGGTTGTGTGAATCAAGGGCCGTGACACGAACATTGACAAGCCTTGTCCCGATAACAATCTTCTCGTCAGCTGGGTTTCGGTTTTCTATGGCGGTGCTCGGATAATTCTGCTTTCCAACCTTTGCTTTCTCATCGCCGTTTGCATCAGTGATTACGAACGCCTGGCCTGGCGAGGGCTTCACAGGCGTTCCCCTTTGCAGGCCACTGGCAGATTGTGTTTGCGACCATGCCACACTCGATAAACTGAGTAGGGCACCCAGCAACAGAGACCGGAAATATAGCTTTTGTTTCATGATGTTCTCTCGCCCTGAGCCTATTTTGAGGAGTTACCCCAGTAGAGCGTGCTGGCAATACTAGTGCCAAAACCTAACTGTACTTTGACTTGAAGGCGGTCAGGAACAAATCCTTTCTAACCTTCAATTTCCTTGCGGATGACGGCCTGTCGGTCAAGCGATTTTCTGCAAATCACGCGGGCCATCATAGCAGGTTGGGCATATCCACCCAATCTGTGTGGAACTTTCCGCATGCCGCGCAACGGTTTACCTGGAAACGGTGTCACTCTGGCTGTTCCAAAGAAGGAATAGTGATTGCACGCAAATAAACCAGGGATATCGAATATGTTGAGAGGTAAAGATGCTCGTTGAGAAAGACCTACAGAGAACGATGGAACAATTGCGAGACCAGGCGCAAAAGCATCAGGTTTGTTACGAAGTTTGGCCCGACTTCTTGATGGTTGGCGGAGAAAAGACAAAGGTCGGGGTTGAGGTTCAACTATTTGGCATAGATGAGCACGAGAGACTCCATCAATTTCCGGGATGCAAGCCCTGTTTGGAAACCTATGGCGATTTGCGCCAGATTACCACCTGGATATTACCAAAAGAAGAACGGCTGTCCGGTTTTGCGATTGAGCCGTTCGATCAGGCTTTCCAGGAGTCGCCAAAACGTCGATTACGAAATGAGGTTGCCTTATCCATAAAGATTTTTCATAGACATGGATTCGATCAACCGGTGGATCGTTGTGAAGGGGCGTGCTTGATAGACAAGAAGAATCTCATAAGGTTTGGCATACACTGAGGAGGGTGGCCGTCCTCGTCTATCACTACACTTTAAGTAATCTTATCAGGAGTTTAATATGAAGAATCACCATGATGGAACGAACCATTCACTACACTTGCGACGCCTCGGCATAGACACCTATCAAGAGCCGGTGATTTATATGCGCAGCGATTGTCATGTATGTCGCTCCGAGGGGTTTGAGGCGGAGGCGCGCATACGGCTTACTCATAAAAATCGCTCGATCATTGCCACGCTTAACGTCATCACCACCGACCTACTGGCTCCAGGTGAAGCGGGTTTGTCGGAGGCGGCCTGGCGAGCTTTAGGGGCGCAAGAAGGAGATATCGTCAACCTTTCTCATTCTGAGCCTCTTGAGTCTCTGAGTTTCGTTCGCGCCAAGCTTTATGAAAAACGCCTTGATGCCGCGGCTATGCAAATGATTGTGCGCGATATTGCAGATGGGCGATACTCCGATGTTCATCTCTCTTCATTTATCACCGCCTGCGCAGGAAATCGCTTAGATAGAGGTGAGATCATCGCGCTCACGCGAGCCATGATAGATGTCGGTGAGAAGATTGAGTGGGCGCAGAATCCAATCGTTGATAAGCACTGCGTTGGGGGGCTGCCCGGAAACCGAACCACACCAATTATCGTGCCGATTGTTGCCGCTCATGGGATGCTGATTCCCAAAACCTCATCACGCGCCATCACTTCACCGGCGGGAACTGCCGATGTGATGGAAACTTTAGCTCCGGTCAATCTGGCGGTTGCTGATATGCGTCGCGTCGTTGAACGTGAAGGCGGTTGTATCGTTTGGGGCGGAGCCGTTCGTCTTAGCCCGGCGGATGACATACTGATTCGCGTCGAAAGAGCTTTAGATATTGATAGCGAAGGACAGCTTATCGCCTCGGTCTTATCAAAGAAGGTGGCGGCAGGGTCAACACACGTCGTGATTGACATTCCCGTGGGTGAGACAGCGAAAGTGCGGAGCGCAGAATCGGCAAACCAACTGAAGGAGGAGATGACGGAGGTTGGACGAGCAGTTGGTTTAAAGACCCTCGTAGTTATTAGCGACGGCGCACAACCGGTTGGTCGGGGTATCGGTCCTGCGTTGGAAGCAACTGATGTGCTTCAGGTGTTGCGCGGCGATCGGCGCGCGCCGAATGATTTGCGTGAACGAGCCGTATGGCTCGCCGGACAAATCTTTGAACTCTCAGCAGCAGCGCCTTTCGGACAGGGCGGCAGACTCGCTCAACACATTCTTGACAGTGGACGAGCCTGGAAAAAGTTCCAAGCAATTTGTGAAGCGCAAGGCGGGATGCGTGAACCACCTCGCGCCCCGCTCGCCAAAGTTATTACCGCTAGTCGGAGCGGTCGTGTTATCAAAATTGATAACCGTAAGCTGGCGCGTTCAGCAAAACTGGCAGGCGCTCCGAAATCGCCGACGGCGGGAATTGAGATGCAGGCGAAAATCGGTACAGCAGTGGAGAAAGGGCAACCACTTTTCACTCTTCACGCCGTTACCTCCGGGGAATACCACTATGCCTTAGCTTACATTGAAGCGCAAAAAGAGATGATCACTATAGAGGAGTCGGCATGAAACCAGTAATTCTAGCGTTGCCCGGCAACGAAATTCTTGCTCAATCATTGGCGAACAATTTAGGAGCTGAAGTTGGTGAGTTGATAGCGCGTCGTTTTCCTGATGGAGAATCTTACGTTCGTATTGAAACGCCTTTGCGGGGGCAGGATGTGATCATCGCCTGTACGTTGCACTATCCAGACGAAAAAATTTTGCCATTATTTTTTATTGCCGAAACCGCTAAAGAACTTGGGGCAAAAAGAGTTGGATTGGTCGCTCCGTATCTTGCTTATATGAGACAGGACAGGAGGTTTCAGCCGGGCGAAGGGATTACTTCCACCTATTTTGCAAAGTTCATATCAAGTTGTATTGATTGGCTTGTGACCGTTGACCCGCATCTTCACCGCCGCAGTTCGCTGGAAGAGATTTATCAAGTGCCCTGTGAAATTGTTCACGCTGCGCCTATGATTTCCGATTGGATTAAAACCAATATTGATATGCCCGTGTTAGTAGGCCCCGACATTGAAAGCGATCAGTGGGTTGCAGCAGTAGCCAACGGAGCGGATGCCCCATACTTGGTTTTAGAGAAGACCCGACACGGAGACCGTGATGTTGAAATCTCCGTTCCCGATGTTGAGCGTTGGCGCAATCGAACGCCGGTGCTTGTTGATGACATTATCTCAACGGCTCGGACGATGATTGAAACGGTTCGGCATCTCAGACGCGCGGGTCTGAACCCGCCGATATGCATTGGTGTGCATGGTATTTTTGCAGACCATGCTTATGACGATCTGCTTGAGGCAGGGGTGGCGAAAGTAATAACCTGCAATACGATCCCGCACGAGACGAACGCCATTGACATAAGTAGTCATTTGGTTGAGGCGGTTAAGAAAATGCACTGAATCCCTTTCTTGCCGAAAGACGTAATCAAGATAAAGGAATTGTAATTCGATTGCAGTCTTATTATGTTAGAGGTTAATTTCATGATTGAGTTATCTGCAATTTTGATATTGCCGAGTTGGTGATTACTGTCTTTAAATAAAATAACGAGAGGCATACAATGAATCGTTTTCATCGCTGGTTTTGTCGCAGTGAATTTTGGAAAAAGGGGCTCGAATCATACATCATCCCCTGGGCACTCCATGGTGTTGATTTAGGCGATGACGTGCTGGAAGTGGGTCCCGGTCCGGGTATGACTACAGACGTTCTGCGCCAGCATTTACCGCAATTGACTTCACTTGAAATTGATCCGCGTCTGGCTAGTTCGCTCAAACAGCGGCTGCAAGGAACCAATGTTAGAGTAGTGGAAGGGGATGCGACAGCGATGCCCTTTGCAGAAAGCACATTTTCCGGTGCCGTGTCGTTCACGATGCTGCACCACGTTCCTTCACAAGCATTGCAGGATCGTCTGCTTGCCGAAGTCCATCGCGTGCTCAAACCCGGAGGTATTTTCACTGGAACAGACAGCCGGTGGAGCATTCCCTTCCGCCTGATCCACATCATGGATACCATGGTGATCGTAGATCCCGATTCTTTCGGGAAGCGACTGGAAGCAACCGGTTTCAAAGACGTTTCCGTGCAGAAGGCGAAAAGCGCCTTCCGTTTCCGCGCCCGCCGCGCGTGATGGCATAGCAAGGCCGAAAGAGTGATTGGAGGATCGTTCAATCACTTGTTCTTTGGCTTAAAGTTTGCGATTGTTGCTCTTCATTTATCTATCGGAAAGAGAAATCCCTATCATTTCGGACGTGAGATTTAAAATTATAAAGGATATTGTGGCTGAATGGATGACGCTATACTGGTTGATTTAATCAACCGTTACAAAACCGACCCAGAATCAGTTTACAATACCTGGTTCATTGGTGGCGCAGAGCGGATGAAGGCCTTTCGCTCGATACGACGTGGCGTGCGCGATACGATTGATAGTATCGTCGCCGGTTCGTTCGGAAATGATTTTAAAGGCTCCCCCCTGGAAGTTGTACTGACGGCAGTCACCGAACAGAAACAGGTTTTCGAGGGAGCTGCTCATCCATTTTATTGGAAGCCAAAGCTTCGCATTCCCGACATCTATGAAAATGAAATTAATAAGCAAAAGTTCGGTGCCTTTTTAGAGGCTTGCTACAATGCAAGCCGCGAAGATCAGGTGCTCGGTGAAATGAGTCGGCTGGCTCTGGCTCAGATCAAAGGGTTGGGGCCATCAGTGGCCAGTATTATCTACTTTCTTCATCCAACCATTGTGCCGCCATTCAACACCGCCATTCTAAATGGTTTCAATGGCCTATTCGGTGATAAGAAGAAACTCGGGTCATGGGATAGCTACCTTGGAATGCGCGAGGTTATTCTTCGAGCCAATGAAGAAGTCCGTAACTATCTCTCAAAGGATTTAGGGGCGTTCGCAGGTCTGTTGTTTGAAATCGGCACCGGCCGGTTAGTCATCGCGGGCAATGCCGCATCCGTATTAGAGGTTGAGAAAGGTAAGGCGGAGAAAGCGGCAAAAGCCCGGCATCAGGATGTGATGATGGAGCAGAAGGAGGAATCTGAACACACGCGCATTCAATATCTGCTGATCAAAATTGGGCGCTCGCTTGGCTACGATGTCCATGTAGCACGTAATGATCGCCATCGCAATTGTGATAACCAGTCATTCGCCTCGTTGACTTTAGCAGGATTGCCAAATGTGGGCTGGACCCCGGATGTTATGGATACCGTGAGTTTGATCGATGTCCTCTGGCTCAAAGAAGGAACTATCGTTTGCGCTTTTGAGGTGGAGAAAAGTACGTCGATCTATTCCGGCATTTTGCGTTTAGAAGACCTTGCACGTTCATTGCCGGAATGCACCTGCACCTTCTACCTGGTGGCTCCTCATCAACGGGAAAAAGAGGTTATGGCGCAATTCGCGCGTCCCGCGATTCGCGCCGCAATAGGCGACAGTCAGTTTGCTTTCATCCCATTTAATGATTTGTGCGAGTATTGCGACGCGCTTTGTAAATTCGGTGATGATCACCAAGTGTTGAATAAAATCGCCCGCCAGAATTTACAGATTCCGTGAGGCACATTGAAGAAAAGAGCATGTGGTCGTGAAGCACTAACCGTTTACTGTTGGGGATATCTTTATGAAAATTATCATGAAAGTCTTTGTTCTGGTGCTGGCTTTATCCGCGCCGTCAGCTGTTCAGGCGCAAAACTCAGGCGTAGCGAAAGCTCTAGAAACCTATGACAAGGCATTTCGCAGTAAAGACGTTGACACGATAAGAAAGCTTTTGGCTGATGATATTGTTTTGTATGAACACAGTATCCGCAATATCGGGGTGCATGATGCTTTTGACAATCATCTCAAGCCAGAAATTCTAGCGTTTCAAGATATGACCGCTGACTTCTCTGATGTGAAAATCACTCCTACAGAGAACCTGGCTTTAGTCACGCGACAATACAAAATCCAGGGCAAAATGAAAGACAAAGAAATAACCGCCGCAGGCAATGAGACGATGGTCTGGAAGAAAATTGGCAAAGATTGGAAGTTGGCGCATATCCATTATTCGCATCCCTGCACAAGGTGAAAGTGCTTCAATTAGCTCTTAGCTTGAGTCCTTGTAGGGGATGCCAGG
>JBIOWC010000499.1:0-21365 GCA_044868105.1 Blastocatellia bacterium | reverse complement strand
ACTACATAACTACACGGTCATAAACTGGGACAAGAAGTTCGCCTCCGTCGGTTTCGGCGAGAGCGAATATGCGCAGATTCTCAAGGCCACACTGGAGATGGAAGGGTTGGTCAGCAAGCACTCGGCCATCATGGACAGGTATGATCCAGAGAAGAAGATCGCCCTGGTGGTTGATGAATGGGGCGCCTGGTATGCGCCGCTGCCGGGCAGCAATCCGGGTTTTCTGGTTCAACAAAACAGTTTGCGCGACGCGATACTGGCGGCGCTCAATCTCAACATATTTGCCCGGCATGCTGACCGCGTGCGGATGGCCAACATCGCCCAGATGATCAATGTGCTGCAGGCGATGATCCTGACCGACAAAGAGAAGATGGTGCTGACGCCAACCTACTACATCTTCAAAATGTACGTGCCGTTCCAGGACGCCACGTTTGTGCCGGTCACGTTCAACGCCGGCACCTACACGCAGGGAGAGATCGCCTTGCCGCGTGTGGATGCCATCGCCGCAAAGGACACGGCGGGCAAACTGTGGCTGGGAATTACGAATGTTGACCCCAATCAAGCGGTCGAGATTGAAGTGAGTCTGGCCGGCTACACGTCGAAATCGGCAGCCGGAGAAACGCTGACCGCGCCAAAAGTTGATAGTGTGAACACTTTTGCGGCACCCAATGCGGTGGTGCCGAAGCCCATCGCGGCGAAGGTTCAAGGTGGTAAGCTGACTCTGAAACTGGACCCCCGGTCGGTGACCGTGCTCTCAGTCGAACCATGACGCAAGGCGCGTGAAGACGAAAAGAACATCAGAAGGAGCATTGGCGGTGAGACCATTTCTCTCCCGACAGAGAATCTTCCGATAGAATGCGCTTGGCGTAAGACGGGTTTCTGCGGCACGAGCGCCGGTGCGGAGCCTAACGCCGCACGGCCCGCGCTGGCGATGAAAGTGCCGACTCTTTTCGATGGCCCGCTCGCGATGGGACCCTGACAGCTCTGCGGCGACCGGCTCTGGCGCTCTCGCGTAATGTGGACAGGAGGTTTGCAATGCTATCTCGAACGATCTCGCAACGGTGCGCGGCGGTCCTGCTTGTCGTCGCGTCGTGTCCGTTCCCCTTAGTAGCGCAACAGCGCCCCGCGAAGGCTCCCTATCTCGACCCGGCGCTGTCCGCCGAACGGCGCGCTGACGACCTTGTCTCCCGCCTGACACTCGAAGAGAAAATCTCGCAGATGATGAACACCGCGCCGGCCATCCTGCGGCTCGGAATTCCGGACTACGACTGGTGGAACGAGGCGCTTCACGGCGTCGCGTTTTCAGGAGTCGCGACTGTCTTCCCGCAGGCGATCGGGCTCGGGGCCACATTCGACTCGGCTCTCGTCGGCCGCGTTGCGGAGGTCATCTCGACAGAAGCCCGGGCCAAGTACAATGAAGCGCAACGGCGGGGGAATCACGGTCGATTTTATGGGCTCACGTTCTGGTCGCCAAACATCAACATCTTCCGCGACCCGCGCTGGGGCCGCGGGCAGGAGACCTATGGCGAAGACCCTTACCTCACCTCGCGCCTCGGCGTCGCCTTCGTGCGCGGCTTGCAGGGGAACGATCCGAAGTACCTCAAGGTGGTTTCGACGCCGAAGCACTACGCCGTGCACAGCGGGCCCGAGCCCTTGCGCCACAGGTTCGACACGGCGGCGAGCGACCGCGACCTGCGCGAGACGTATCTGCCCGCGTTCCGCGCGACCGTGATTGAGGGAAATGCCGCTTCCGTCATGTGTGCCTATAACCGGGTCAACGGCCAACCGTGCTGTGAGAGCACGCGGCTGCTGGCCGACATTCTTCGGGGCGAATGGGGCTTTGATGGATACGTCGTGTCGGACTGCGGCGCGGTCGGCGACATCTTCGCGGGCCACCAGGTTGCGCCGTCGCTGGAGGCTGCCTCCGCACGTGCCGTGAAGGCGGGGACCGACCTCGATTGTGGTGACGAGTATCGAGCGCTGCTCGCCGCCGTCAAGCAGGGGCTTATCTCCGAGGCCGAGATCGACCGCGCCGTGAAGCGCCTCTTCGTCGCGCGGTTCCGGCTCGGCATGTTCGACCCGCCGGAGATGGTCCCGTTTTCGAAGATCGCGTTCTCAGAAAACGACTCAACTGAGCATCGGCGTCTCGCCGCCGACGCGGCGCGCGAGTCGATGGTGCTGCTCAAAAACGACGGCGTCCTCCCGCTTCGCAAAGACCTCGGCACGCTCGCGGTCATCGGCCCGAATGCCGACGATGTCGAGGTTCTGCTCGGCAACTACAACGGCACGCCATCGCGCGCCGTGACGCCGCTTGAGGGCATTCGCCGCGCCGTCTCTGCAAAGACCAAAGTTCTCTCCGTGCGAGGTGCGTCGCTCACGTCCGTGGACGCGGTGCCCATTCCGTCGTCATTCCTCACGCCCATGGGCGCGGCGGCCGGCGAGCACGGTTTGCGCGCCGAGTACTTCGCCAACCGCGACCTCTCGGGATCTCCCGCCCTTACTCGCGTCGATCCCGAGGTCTCCTTCGACTGGGGCATGGGGTCGCCGGCGCGCGAGATCCCCGCAGACAACTTCTCGGCGCGCTGGACGGGAAAGCTCGTCGCGCCCGTCTCGGGCACGTATGCGCTCGGCGCGATTGCCGACGACGGCGTCCGCGTCTACCTCGATGGGAAGCTCGTCGCGGAGGACTGGACCGAACACGCGCCGACGACGGTGACCGGCCAGGTGAGGCTCGAGGCCGGCCGCGCCTACGACGTGAAGGTCGAGTACTTCGAGAGCCACATTGGCGCGGTCGCCAGGCTCGTCTGGATGCCGCCGTCGTCAGGCAAAGATCCTTTCACTGAAGCGGTCGAGGCGGCGAAGAGGTCCGAGGTGGTCGTGATGGCGCTCGGCGTCTCGGCGAAGCTCGAAGGCGAAGAGATGAACGTCACCGAGCCCGGGTTCAAGGGCGGCGACCGCACGGCGATCGATCTGCCGGAACGCCAGCAACGCCTGCTCGAAGCGGTCGCGGCGACCGGCAAGCCCGTCGTCGTCCTGCTGCTGAACGGGAGCGCGCTCGCGGTGAATTGGGCGGCCGAGCACGCGAACGCGATCCTTGAGGCGTGGTATCCGGGCGAGGAGGGCGGCACGGCCGTGGCCGACGTGCTCTTCGGCGACTACAACCCGGCAGGCCGGCTGCCCGTGACGTTCTACAAATCCGTCGACCAGTTACCGCCGTTCGAGAGCTACGCGATGGACGGTCGGACGTACCGGTACTTCAAGGGCGAGCCGCTTTACCCGTTCGGCTATGGCCTCAGCTACACCAGGTTCGCGTACTCAAAGCTCGTCGTGCCGAAGACGGTGGCGTCCGGCGCCCCGCTTACGGTCCGGGCGACGGTGACGAACGTCGGCGTCAGGCCGGGCGATGAGGTTGTCCAGCTTTACGTGGCGGACGTCGGGGCCTCGGTGCGCGTCCCCCTTCGCTCGCTTCAGGGCGTAAAGCGGATTCACCTGGCGCCCGGCGAGCGACGCGAAGTGAGCTTCACGCTCGAGCCGCGCCAGCTCACGATCGTCGACAACTCGGGCGCGAACGTGGTCGAACCCGGGGAGTTCTCCGTGGCCATCGGCGGCCAGCAGCCGGGGGTTGCGGGCCGCGCCGACGCGGCAACCACATCCGTCATCGAAGGGCGCTTCCGAGTGACGGGCAAGGCGACCGTAATTCGCCAAAAGGAGCATTGACAGTGAGAACGCAGCTCTCTCGACGTGACTTTATAAAGACCTCGGCCCTTGCCGCCGGCTTGCAATTACCAGCGTGGCGAACTCGTGCGGTGAGCGCGGCTCAGTCGGCCCGCCTGATCGCGCGCGGCCCGTTCCAGCCAACCTGGGAATCGCTCGTGCAAAACTACCGCGTCCCCGAATGGTTCCGCGACGCCAAGTTCGGCATCTGGGCGCACTGGTCGGCGCAATGCGTGCCGGAGCAGGGCGACTGGTACGCGCGGCGAATGTACCAGCAGGGCGACTCGGCTTACGACCACCACGTCAAAACTTATGGCCACCCCTCTAAGTTCGGCTTCATGGAGATTGACAACCTCTGGAAGGCGGAGCGCTGGGAGCCTGAAAAGCTGATGGCCCTTTATAAGCGTGCCGGCGCGAAATACTTTTTCGCCCTCGCCAACCACCACGACAATTTCGACGCTTACGACTCTAAGCACCATGCCTGGAACTCGGTCAATGTCGGCCCTAAGAAGGACATCGTTGGAACGTGGGCAAAAGTTGCGCGTGCCAACGGTCTGCGTTTCGGCGTCAGCAACCACTCGGCTCACGCGTGGCACTGGTTCCAAGTTGCGTACGGGTACGATGCCGAAGGGGCGATGGCCGGCGTGCGCTACGATGCCGCGCAGTTGACGAAAGCTGATGGCAAGGGTAAGTGGTGGGAGGGCCTCGACCCACAAGACCTCTACACTGGACGCAATATAGTCGTACCCGACGGCATCAGCAGCATCAAACTCATGAACGAGTGGCACAGTAAAAACGACCTTGTGTGGAACGAGAACCCGCCACCGATGAACCCGGCGTTCACTGAGAAGTGGTTTCTGCGCTGTCAAGACCTGGTCGATAAATATCGGCCAGATGTTCTCTATTTCGACAACACCGAACTGCCGCTCGGCCAGGCCGGGCTTGACATTGTGGCGCACTACTACAACGCCAACCTTGCGCGCAATAAGGGCAAGCTTGAAGCCGTCGTCAACGCCAAACATATGCAGCCGGCACACGCCACCGGCCTGGTGGAGGACATCGAGCGGGGGGTCGCCACAGGCATCCGGCCGCACCCTTGGCAGACTGACACCTGCATCGGCTCGTGGCATTACAGCCGCGCCATCGCCGAACAGAACAAATACAAGACCGTCGGTCAGGTCGTGGATATGCTGCTCGACATCGTGAGCAAGAACGGCAACCTCATGCTCAGCATCCCTGTCCGCGGTAACGGCACGATAGATGAGCGCGAGGTCGCTTTCCTCGAAGGCCTGGCAGCGTGGATGAAGACGAACGCCGAAGGCATCTTCGGCAGCCGCCCGTGGAAAATTTATGGCGAAGGCCCCTCGACCGTTGAAACGCCCGAAGCGGGCCAGTTCGGCGGCGCGCGCGACGTGCGCCGCAAGCCCTACACGATTGAAGACCTCCGCTTCACAACTAAGGGTGACATGCTCTACGCCTACCTGCTCGCGCCGCAGCCCGCGTCGCCGGCCGTAATCAAGAGCCTGGCGACGAACTCGCCGCATACCGGCGGGCGGAAAGTTAAGGACGTAACAATCTTGGGCGGCGGCAAGCTGGAGTGGTCGCAGAACGAGCAAGGTCTCAGCGTGAAGTTGCCGGAGAGGCTGGCGAGCACTGAGGCTGTCGGGCTGAAGATCAGCGGGGTGCTGTAAAATCACGCCGGTCATACTCAGCGGCTACATCCCCATCTCGCAGTCTTGCACTCAAGCCGCTAGCATTCGGGCGAGCGCTTTCAGGCGAGCGTTTGAGAAAGATTTAATATTAAAAGGGGAGTACAGCAAAACGGGCATTGTTAAAGTGCCCGGAACTTATTGGAAAAAGTGGTGGCGGGGGTAGGATTTGAACCTACGACTTTTGGTTATGGTTCCGAGCGCAAAGCTGATTGAGATTCTTGCCGTCGCCTACGACCATCAGATCAATATAGGTGGTGCCGTTGGGCCGACGCGTGAGGGTGTAGGTATGGAGCGCCGCGCCGGAGTGTAACAAGCCTGCAAGCCCACGAATATAGGAAGGAACTGCGACTGACTTGAGGCGATCAAAAAAGATTACCTCAACGAATTATCCCGCTTGACTTTCAATAATCATTGGGAATATATATCCCCTGCCGCTATCGAGTAAATGATGCTGGTTGGGGATACGCCAGGCGAGAAAACAATCATCATAATTTTGGTTTCATAATCAGTTATATTTCTCAATTCATAAATTGCCGTTTCGCATCCGAGATGGTTTGAGAGCACTATCCTATTTGCTGTTCTTGCCCGAACTCATTAAGTTAATCGCAACGCTGTCTGTCGTGTGGTAACAGGCCGGCTCCTGATCGCTCTATAGCCGGGTTGATTCAAGCGATGATTACAATACCGATCTTCAACAGATCAATTGCCGAAGGTGGCAATCTATGTAATGGAGAGCTGAATTCGCAAATTGGTTCAAGCAATTTATTCGAATCCTGAATAAATTTATTTAAAGCTGGCAGCATCATTTCCGCCTTAGAACGGCCTCTTTAAGGAGAAGAATATGGATATACGAATCAAGCATTGGCTTAGTCTGATCTTGACTACAGTCCTAGCCACAGGCGCCCTCCTGCACGGCTTTACCACCCCGGCTTTCGGCCAGGCGGTCAAAGGCGCGCTCCTGGGCACCATCACCGATTCCTCCGGGGCCGCCGTAACCGGCGCTTCCGTTACCATCAAAGAGACCCGGACGAATTTAAGTTTCACGACCAAGACGAATGAGGATGGCAACTACACCTTCTCAAGCATTCAAGACGGGGTGTACAGCGTGGAAGCCTCGCTGCAAGGATTTAAGAAGGTTATCCAGGAGAACATTCAGGTCAAGGTCAACACGACGGTGCGCGTGGACATCACGCTGCAAATCGGAGCGGTGACCGAAACCGTCTCGGTGGAAGCCACGAACGAGCCGCTCTTGCAGACCGACCGCGCCGACACGGGCCGGGTGATCGAGAGCAAGCAGGTTTCCGAGTTGCCCCTCGGCTTCAACCGGAATTTCCAGGGCCTGGTCTTTACCGTTCCGGGTTCGACACGCCCGTCACGCCCGCACTCACAATTTTTTAACTCTCAGGACAGCCTGGAGTCGAAGGTCAACGGCCAGTCACGCCTGTCGAATAATTTCCAGATCGAAGGGGTGGATGATAATGAGAAAAGCGGACTCCTTCAGGTGCTGATCCCTTCGGCAGACGCCATCGAGAGCGTCAGCGTCAGCACGAGTAACTTCGATGTTGAACTCGGACGCGCCGGGGGCGCAGTCTCCAGCGTCACGCTTAAGTCGGGCACCAATGCGATTCACGGCAGCGTCTTCGGCTTCGGCAATAATGACAACACTCAGGCCAGGGACTACTTCTCAGGGGCCAAACCGCCCTCACATTACCGGCAAGTCGGCGCCACCATCGGGGGGCCGATTAAGCAGAACAAACTCTTTTACTTCGGCGACTATCAATACACCACGGATGCTTTAGGCATCACGAACCTGCACACGGTCCCCTACAAGGAGTGGTTTAATGGTGATTTCCGCAATGCCCCCACAAAGATTTATGACCCGGCGACGGGCAATGCAGATGGCACCGGCCGCGCGCAGATCAGTTGCAACGGCGTCTTAAACGTCATCTGCGCCAACCGCCTCAGCCCGATTGCCCAAAAGCTCCTGGGCTTTCTGCCTGGGCCGAATATTGCAGGGGCGGCGTTTGCCCAGCCGAATTTTCTATTCGGCGAGGTGCGCATCAAGAAGACCCACGCCTTCGATACCAAGATCAACTACAACATCAACGACAGAAACATCCTCTCCTATCGCTTCAGCTATCAACGGCCGAAGGTCTTCGATCCCGGCACCTATGGCATATACGGCGGGCCGACCAACGGCGGCTTTGCCGGCAGCGGCACCCAGAATACGCTCAGCACGGCGGCCAACTACACGCGCACGTTCGACACCACAACCGTCCTTGAAGCGCGATTCGGGGTGAGTTGGTATCACAACGTGGCGATCTCTGAGGCCGCAGGGCTGAAGACCTCCGAGGAAGTCGGCATCAGGAACGTCAACACGGACGACTTCTCGAGCGGCCTCACCTCGATTAACATCAACGGCTTCTCCGGCCCGGTGCTGGGTTTCGCCAACAGCCTTCCATGGGATCGCGGCGAGACGACCTACGTCGCCTCGGGAATCATCACGAAGACCAAAGGCAACCACACCCTCAAGCTGGGCGAAGAGTTCCACAAGAACCGTGATTTCCTGTTGCAGATTCAAGACAACGGCGGGGTGCGTGGCTTCTTCACCTTTTCCGGTTCTCGCACCGCGATCCCGAGCGATAGCGCGGCGCAGAACGGTCTGGCCAATGCGTTTGCGGCCTTCCTGCTCGACGTGCCCGGCTCCCTGGGGCGTGACATCAAGGTCATTGACACGCCCGGCACCAAACACAAAGAGTTCTTCACCTTCTTTCAAGACCGGTGGCAGGTCAGTCAGAATTTGACCCTCACCCTGGGAGTCCGCCACGAATATTACACCCCACTGGTCGGCATTGTAGATCAAGGCGGTCTGTCGAACTACGACCCGGTTACCAACACGGCGAAAGTAGCGGGCTACGGCGATGTTTCCAGCTCGGCCGGGGTCACGGCAACCTGGAAGAACTTCGCGCCGCGCGTCGGTGTGGCCTACCGGTTTAATGATAAAACGGTGGCCCGCGTCGGCTACGGAGTGACGATCATTCCATTCCCGGATAATAGTTATGCCTTTAACTTCCCGGTCAAACAGAACAATGCCTTCAGCGCGATCAACAACTTCGTGCCGGCCGGGTCGATGGCGGCCGGGTTCCCCGATAAGATTGTCTTCAATATTCCATCCAACGGGATCATTGATGGCAACAACCCTGTGCTTAAGAATTCGAGCCTCTTCTCCATCCCGTCCAAGCTGCGAGAGGCCAAGCTCCATTCCTTCAACGTCGCATTCCAACGCGAGCTCGGGTGGGGCTTCACGGGCGAGGCCGCCTATGTCGGTAATCTGGGCAGAGGGATTCTGGCGAGGCTCGATCTGAATGCCGCGACAGCTCTGGGTGCGGGGCTTCCGGGAAACGACAATGCCGCCCGCCCGCTCTTCCAAAAATTCGGGCGTAGCGCCTCGGTCATCACCTGGATACCGACGAACACCAATTATAATTCGCTGCAGGTCAAAATCGACCGACGCTTAAAGACCGACTTGCTCATCACCACCAGCTATACCCTGTCACGGGCGATTAATTTTGGCGACGAAAACAACCTCATCGACACGCCCGCCAACATTGATCTCTATGAGGGTCTGGCGGGTTTTAACCGAACCCACTCTCTGGTTCAGAGCTTCGTCTGGAATATCCCCTATGCCAGAAATACGCACGGCATCGCCCGCTGGGTGCTCGACGGCTGGCAGTTGTCGGGGATCTTCGCGAGGCAGTCGGGCACGCCACTCGACATTACCGCCAGCAGCACAAACCTGCATGCGCCTGGCAACACTCAGCGGGCGAATGCGATCAGCACGCCGTTAATCCTGGGAAACACCGGCCCGGGTCAGTTCTATTTCACGCCGGGGGCTTTTGCGACGCCGGCGGCGACGTTGACCAGTTCGACGGGCGTCGCCTATGCGCCCTTTGGCACCCTGAGGCGTAACGGCTCGGGGCTTAACGGGCCGGGTTACCTTAATCTAGATGCTTCGATCTTTAAGAAATTTCGCTTCAGTGAGCGAGTAGCGGGAGACCTTCGGGCGGATATCTTCAATGCTTTGAACCACCCGAACTTCAACAACCCCAATACCAGCCTCACGAGCACGACCTTTGGTCAGATTAACAGCACGGCTAGCACTCCGCGGTTGGTGCGCTTCGGTTTCAGGGTGACCTTCTAGCAACTTGATAACGGAGGATGTCGGATTCAAAAGCCAGGTTCGACGGAACGGTGATCGGTTAGAACCGGAAGTGATAAACTGACTGATCAGAACTCGTACCTGAAGGACTTTTACAGTTCAAATAAAAGGTGGAACTCCGGCATCCTCACAGATCAATCTAGTGGAATACATAAAAGGGAAGTGGGTAGATACTGAGAATAGCTCCTTCTTAGAAAAGCGGCATCCTGACAAGAGACCGGCGCTTACCAATCAAGAGAGCGGCGGCGCTGAATCCTTGGCCGCAGGCCTCGCAGAGTTCTTCGTCCTTGCCCTGAAAGCGAATGCGCCCAAAATTCTTGCTGACACGATCCCGAAGTCGACTCAGTTCCTCAAAGAGGTAGTTAGCGACTTCTCAAACGGGACTGGAGACCCAAATCGCGTCACTCCCGAAGCCCAACAGTTTATTGGCACGGTATCTCAGGTGCAACTGTTGGGTCGGACAGACTATCTCTCGAAGTTGGTCAGCGCCTCGGCCTCCCTTTCACCATCGTGCTTTGCGAGGAATTTGGTGCGTATATTACGAGAATCCAGTACGCAGGCGAGGACTGGGTAAAAAGATTCCTCAGATTATGGGATGCGGCGTCAGAACAATATTGCCTAACCTCTGGTTATCAAGATTACCCGCTCTGGGTGATGCAGTACGCTATCGATAAGGCTACAGCTACCGACCTTATACTGTTTATGAACCAAAATTCCGAACCGAACGTCTGGTCAAAATCCGGGTAATGGGTCAGTGTGAAAAAAGGGGTATGAAATTATTTATCGGTAAAAGAACGGCGGTCTGTTGTCAGCGACAAGGTCATCTTCTGATGGGGCAGAAAAGACGGATGGCGATTTATCCGCCCCAGCCGATGGCGCTTTATCCGCTTTTTCCGCCTAATCAGAAGATAAATTTTTACTTGTCCAGAGATCACTGTTTACTTGTCGTTGGGCAGGACTTTACTTGTTTAGCGCCCATCGCTGGCCAACCTATTTCTTCCTGACCCACTACTAACCAACCGCCACCGGTTACCCCCGGGACTTCTCCGATCCTAATTTTCATTAGCAAGCCCGGTTACTTAAGCTATCAGCATCAACAATATATCGGTTTGCTGTTAGCGAAACTTGAGTCGGAGGGCATGAAGCCGCAAACTATAGAACGCCCAGATTACCCCAACTTTGGAGTGTACGGTGAGATTCGGGGATTGATGAGCGATTGCTCGGGAGCAGTGATCTTCGGCTTCAAAGAGTTGGAGATTCACGACGGTATCTGGCGCTTAGGTACTCCCGAGGAGCAGCAGGTGAAGGAGATGTACTTAACAACTCCTTGGAACCAGATTGAGGCCGGGATGGCGGTAATGCTTGGACTCCCGATGCTGGTCATTTACCAACGGGGAATAAGCGGCGGCGTCTTTGACACAGCTTTAGGCGAGCATCAAGTTTATAGAGCGTTGATTGAAGAAGATTGGAACACCGGGGCATTCATTAAATCATTCAAGGAATGGAGTGCTGATGTGCGGGGTCGGCTCTTAAAGAGTTAATTGAAAAAAGCGAGGATGCCATCTAATGTGATAGGGAAAGGTCGCTCCTATATGATAGCTTAGATTCCTTGAACTCTATCCTTACTCCATCAAAATCCTTTGGGCTAACCTAACCCCCATCAAGCCGTCACCTCGAACCGCCTCAACTAATCAATGTTGCAAAATTCAAAGTCTCTGGCTCGGACGCGTCGTCTGCCATACGGGCTCTGGCTGACGCTGGGGCTGAAAGCGTCTCCGGCGATGCGGGCTTAGAAAGGCGGGCTCCTGGTCCGGAGCCGAAGCGGAGTTTTGTAACGAAGGTTGCGAGGCTACGCAATGCAGGCGAGGATGGTTGTGCACCGCACATTTAAATCGAAATTCGAACACGGCCAGATGGAACCATTGGGGGAAGGCTTCCGTTTACTTTACGTTGGCAGACAAACATCAACAACAACACGCTCATGGTGACTTATGCTGAGCCTGAACGGAATATCGAAAACTTATCCAGGGGGGGTGTGTGCGCTGCAGGATATTCATCTGGACGTGCCCAGAGGAATGTTCGGGCTGCTTGGCCCCAATGGCGCCGGCAAGTCGTCGCTGATGCGCACGATTGCCACCCTGCAGCAACCCGATTGCGGATCCATTACCTTCAACGGCATCGACATTCTGCAAGACAAGACCTCCTTGCGCCGCACCCTCGGCTACTTACCGCAAGAGTTCGGTGCTTACCCCCGCACCTCCGCCCTCACGATGCTCAAATACCTGGCGGCCCTGAAGGGCCTCCACGGCCATCAGCAACAGCAGGTCGTGGAAAATCTGCTGGTCAAGACCAATTTGTGGGACGCTCGCCACAAGAGCATTGATAAGTTTTCCGGCGGCATGAAGCAGCGCTATGGCATCGCGCAGGCATTACTGGGCAATCCGGCACTGCTGATTGTTGACGAACCCACGGCGGGACTCGATCCGGCGGAGCGGCGGCGTTTCCAGAACATCCTTGCCGAAGTCGGCGAGGAGACAGTGGTGATTCTTTCCACACACATCGTCGATGATGTGAAGGAACTTTGCTCTCAGGTGGCCATCATGGGACGCGGGCGCATTCTAAAAGTGGGCGAGCCGCTGCAGATGATGCGCGACCTGAATGGCCGGTTGTGGACCCAGACGGTAAAGCGCGAGGAAGTCGCTGAGATGCGCGCCCGCCACACCCTGTTATCTACACGACTCAAAGCCGGCGCCACAGAGATTCGTGTGCTGTCCGACACTCAGCCCGAATGCATGCAACCCGCCGCCCCTGAGCTGGAAGACGTCTACTTCAGCACGCTGATCGCACACAACCTCAAAGACAATCTGGAGTAATACGGATGCGCCCATTTCTGGAAGTCATGGAGTTCGAGATGCGCTATCAACTGCGCTCGCCCTTCTTTCTTGGCGCGCTGCTGCTGTTTGCGCTGATTCACTTTCTGGCGATCACCGGCACGGTCATTCATATAGACAACTTCAGCAACCAGGTCGCCATAAACAGTGCCTATGCCATCCTGCAGAATGAGCTGGTGCTCTTCGGCTTCGGCATATTGCCCATCGTGGCCTTTGTCACTACCGCGATCACCCGCGATTTTGAACGCGCGACCGCCTCACTCGTGTTCGTCACGCCGATTTCACCAAAAAATTTTGTACTGGGAAGATTTCTCGGGGCGCTGATCTCTGCGCTGTTGATCGGTCTCGTCGGACTGCTGGGCGCGATGCTCGGCACCCTCATGCCCTGGCTGGATCAGGCGCGCCTCGTCCCCTTCTCGCTGTTGCCCTGGACCTACGTCTTTTTTGTCGTCATTCTGCCCAGCACACTCGTCTTATGCGCCATCTTCTTCGCTGTTGCGGCACTCACCCGCTCCTTTGCGCTGACCTTTGCCGCGGCAATGGCCTTCTTCGTCGCAGAGGCTCTCCTGAATCTCTACGCGAAACCTGAGAACAGCGCCTGGGTCGCCCTGGCCGATCTGTCGGCCAGGCTTACCGTTGCGGCTGAGACGCGCTACTGGACGGTCGCCGAACTCAACACCAACCTTCCGCTGGGACTCTTGCTGCAGAATCGCCTGCTCTGGCTGACGGTGGCGCTCGTGGCCCTGCTGCTCGTGCGGCAGCGCTTTCATCTGGATTTAGCGGAGCAGGCCCTGTCCCGCTTTGAAATCTCCCGCTTCAAACAACGAACGCCTGGAGTTGCTACAGCGCAACGAACTCCGCAACCCGCAAGTCAAAAACTCACGCCGGTACAGCGCTTCTCCCCGCGAGCCTCCTTCGCACAGTTTGTCTCGCAACTGAAGATGGATCTCTCCTGTGTCTTCAAAAGCCCGCTCATCTACATCATTCTGGCGCTCGTCGCCACGACGATGACCGGCGAGTATTACGGCAATGTCAGTCGGGTTGGACTCGATACGCCGCTGTACCCGCTGACGAGTCTGATGCTCCCCTTTCTGCGCTACGGCTTGCTGCACTTCATCCTGTTGGTTGGCCTCTGGTACTCCGCTGAACTGGTCCATCGCGAACGCGCGTCCGGCGTTGGCGAGATCCTCAACACGTCGCCTTTCCCCGACTGGCTCATGATCCTCTCGAAGACTGCAACGATGGGCCTGGTGATAGGCGTGCTGATGCTCGTGGCGGTGCTCACCTTAATGGCGCTGCAGGCCGCGGCCGGCTACACCCACTTCGAGCTGGGCCTGTATCTGCGATCGGCGTTTATCTACAATGGGTTTTACTACTGCATGCTCTGCGTCCTGGCCGTGGTCATTCAGGCGATCTCGCCAAACAAATGGCTGGGACTGCTGCTCGTGCTGGGCAGTTACATCGTCCTGCTGAGCCTGGGCCCGATGGGCTTCGATCATGTGCTGTATAGTTTCGCCATTCCTCATGTCCCTTACTCGGACATGAATGGTTACGGTCACTTCACCAAACCGGCGTATTGGCTGCTCGCTTACTGGGGAGCGTTCTGTGTCCTGCTGCTTATTGCCGGGCATCTGCTCTACCTGCGCGGCAATGATTCATCTGTGCGAGAAAGGCTGCGTGATGCACGCATGCGACTCGGAGCGGGAGTCAGGCTTACGGCCGCTCTTGCCACGCTTGTCTTTATTGGGAGCGGTGGTTGGATTTTCTACAACACGAACCTCATCAATGAGTACCTGACGCCAAACGAGCAACTGCAACGCCAGGCCGATTATGAAAAAAACTGGGGGCGTTATGAAAACGCGCCCACACCGTCTTATGACCGCATCGAGATGGCGCTTGACCTTTTCCCGGAAGAACGCCGGATGGAATCGCGCGGCAGCACCGTTCTGGGAAATCATAAGAAAGCGCCGATCAATGAATTTATGGTGTCGGTCAGCCCTCTACTGCGCGTGAATCAGATTGCGGTGGAAAACGCCACGCTGGCGCAATCCGACAAAACCCAGGGGGTCTATCTCTTTCGCCTCAACGCGCCGCTGGCGCCAGGCGCAACGGTGCAAATGACCTGGAACCTGACCCGCAGCAACGTTGGCTTCGTCGTCGGCGAACCCGATAACGCGCTCGTGGCGAACGGTACTTATCTCAACACCATAGATGTGATGCCGATCCCCGGATTTAACGAAGCTCGCAGAATGACCGACAATGCCGAGCGCCGCAAATTCGGGCTGCCGCCCGCGCCCCGTACGCCGCAGCTGGGAGATCCCGCGTATGCAGACAAAGTCGGCTTTGGCATTGATAGCCGCACTGAATTTGAGATCGTCCTCAGCACCAGTGCCGATCAGCTTGCGGTCGCGCCCGGCGTACTTCAAAAAGAGTGGCGGCAGGAAGGGCGGCATTATTTTCACTACAAGGCCGAGGAGCCGATCCTGCCGAACCTCTCGTTCTGCTCCGCGCGTTATCAAGTCGCCCGCGACCGCTGGAAGGATGTGGCGCTGGAGATTTACTACGATCCCAAACATCCCTTCAACATTGAGGCGATGATGGAGACCGCCAAACGTGGTTTGGAAATGTATTCCACAGAGTTTGCGCCATACCAATATTCATACCTGCGCATCCTGGAGTTTCCGAACTACCGTTCGGCTGGCAAGTTCCATTCCGGCACGGTGCCGCTGTCCGAAGGCATCGGCTTTGTCAACGACCTGCGCGTCGTGGAAAACGCTGATTACGGCGTCATGCACGAACTCGCGCACATGTGGTGGGGCGAGCGCATCACGGGTGCGCAGATACAGGGACGGTGGCTGCTCACTGAAAACCTGGCGGATTACTCCACGCTGATGCTATTTAGGGAATACTACCCGCCAGTCTTTGCCAACCGTATTGCCCGAGGAATGCTGGACGGTTACCTCAACGGTAGAAGCCAGGAAAATGAAGCCGAAGTGCCGGTGATGTACACCGAAAGGCATGGCTACCTCAGAGCCAAGGGCCCCCTGGCTCTGTACGCGCTGCAAGACATCATCGGCAAGGAGAAAGTTCACCAGGCCCTGCGCAATTTCCTCAGGGACTACTCCTTTCAAACCTCGCCCTGCCCCACCTCCAGAGACCTGGTCAACGCGCTGCGCGCCGAAGCGGGGCCGGAATATCAGCAGCTGATTACCGATTTGTTCGAGCGGATCGTGCTCTACGACCTCCAGGTGGAGACCGCCAGTGCGCGGGAGATTGATGGCGGGTATGAGGTGACCATCGAAGTAACGGCGAGACAGTTCGAGGCCGATGGCAGCGGTAAAGAAACCGAGGCGCCACTCGATACGTGGTTTGATGTCGGGTTATTTCCGGAGACGCAAGCATCGCTTGAGGGCGTTACGCCGTTATTGTTCGAGAAACATCGGCTGCACAGCGGCAAACAGATATTGACGGTTCGCACGACACAGAAGCCGGGAATGGTGGTGTTGGACCCGTTTCATAAGCGGATTGAGCGCAGCGCGGGGAATAACAGCGGCATCATTGCTGTGCCGCCGATCAGCGGTTCGAGATTGCCCCAGTAGATATAGCCGTCGCCCCTCATCCTGGAATGTCAGGCAAGAGTCTTGGGATGATGAAAACTCCGCTACAAACTATCGCCTTATCGCGTTAAACAGGAGGTGCCGAAATCTGATAGCTTTTGAACGCCTTTTTCTCATTCAAAAAACTCAATAAATAGGCTAGGTCATTAAGATTTTTTCAAGGGGTTTGGGATACCTCTCCATAAATTGAAAAGCCTGACAAAGCCTGAAATCTTAACCGAGTGGGGGTGGTGTATAAGTAATGCCGGGGTCAACGACGGCAGAGGAGCAACTGGGTCGAGCTGTAAGTGGTCGGTGAGTTTGTGCGCTTCGATAAGGCCGCTTTCGGGAAGGCATGATTCGTTGATCAAGCCAGCGGTCAATGACGCCTCGTCGATTCAACCGATCTTGCGAGGTCTGCGCTAGCTGGCGGTGAGGGAATAAAATTTATCGAAAACTTATTACAATCTAAGACAGACAGGGGCAATTTTACCCTAATAAATTTATGTTCGAATAAGGTCACGCTACCAATCCCGGATGGGTAGCATCATAAAAGAATGAGTTTGAAAAAGTTAAAAATCTATACCAAATTTGCTCATCAACATGGTCGGCGTTTCTTAAATCAGCAGTTGCAGGATCGTCGCCTGCCTATTGCAGATACTTTGCACCGACCGCAGCCTGACAAATGGCGCGACGACGACCTGACAGTTGCCTGGATTGGTCATGCTACTGTCCTCATTAATTTCTTCGGAACCTGGCTGCTCACCGATCCGGTGATGCGTTCACAGGTCGGGATAAATTTTGTGGGGGTTACGATTGGTCCTCGTCGTTTAGTGCACCCGGCGCTTTCGGTTAGGGAATTGCCGCCGCTTGATGCCATTCTGGTTTCTCACGCTCACATGGATCATTGCGACCTGGGTACACTCAAGCAATTGCCGCGACAAACGCAAGCCGTTGTGCAAAGCGGTAATGCCGACCTGATGCGGCGTTTCCACCGGGTCAATGAACTAGCCTGGGGAGAGCGTGTAGAGGTTAATGGCACTCGTATTGAAGCCATTGAGGTCAATCATTGGGGAGCCCGGCGATTGACCGACCGACATCGGGGCTATGGTGGCTTCTTAATTAGCAAAAATGACCGCGCTATTGTATTCGGGGGCGATACGGCATACTCGCGAGCCTTTGGCCGACTGCGTCAGAGAAATCTCAAAATAGAGTTAGCCATCCTCCCCATTGGGGCTTACAACCCTTACATCTATGCTCATGCTAATCCCGAGCAAGCCTGGCAAATGCGCCGCGAGATGAATGCTACTTATATTCTGCCAATGCACCATTCGACATTTCGGTTAAGCCGCGAACCGGTGAAAGAGCCCATCAGACGGTTGTTCAAAGCCGCAGGAGATGAAAGTTGGAGAATTTGTCTCAGCCATCCTGGTGAAACCTGGAGATTACCTGGCGAACAGCAGAACGAATCAGTCAACAGCATTGAGGAGCGAGAATCGGCTTCTCTACGTGACACCTTTCCCTCCAACCTGCAGGTTAGCTGAACAGGTGGCAGCAGCGGAGGTGAAGCTGGGAACAAGAGCCGGGGAGCCTTTAGCCTGACCAGAGTTGGTATGACGCCGGTTACATCAACATACGTCGGCGCAATGCCGGAGGCTTGTCGTTGCTCGCCAACTACACCTGGTCGAAGAGCCTCAGCAACGCGCCTGATTTCCGCTCGCCAATGTTCGAGTCGGCCATTCCGCAGAACAACAGCGATCTGGAATCGGAAAAGGGGCCAGCCTGCGACATTCGTCATCGTTTCGCCTTAAGCGCGGTATTTGATATCCCGGCGTTGAAGTTTAATCAGGTGCTGCGTGCGGTGACCAAAGACTGGCACCTGTCAGCAATTTACCAGGCACAAAGCGGTTTCCCCTTCACCATTTCGGTGTTTGGCGACACCGCGAATGCCGGGACATTGCTTGGCGAAAATCCCATTCGCGCCAACGTCACTGGCCAACCGGTCTTCGATTCGGGCGCGCGGACGGCTGACCGCTGGTTCAATCCGGCGGCCTTTTCGACGCCCGCCGCGTTTACGTTTGGCAATTCTGGACGCAACGCGATCTATGGGCCAGGGTTGCAAACGCTTGATGTGGCGCTGGAGCGTGAGTTCGGTTTGACCGAACGCCTTAAATTCCAGTTCCGCGCCGAATTCTTCAACGCGCTGAATCACACGAATCTCGGCACTCCGAATCGCTTCGTGAACACGCCGCAGTTCGACACCATCACGGAAGCCGCGACCCCGGGACGCGAACTTCAATTCAGTGCCCGGATTTCGTTTTAATTTCCGCAACTGGTGGCCAATTATTTAAGGGGGTCGTTGAGCTTGCTTGACGACTCCTCATCAAAAATTTTCACCAGTACGGTTTATAAAATATCGGCTACCCTTATGGGCCTATTCAGGTTTTGTAAGCTGCTGGTTTATTGAATCAATTTAACCTATACTCAATGAATCGCCATGAACGCACCTTTGCAATTAAGCATAAAACCCATTAGCTGCTTAGCCGTTGTGCTCTTGACGCTTTGGCTTAGTGGCTTTGGCTGTGCGTTCTGTTGTTCAACTGGTTTGGGTAATCATTGTTGCAAGGGTAATGAAAGTGACTGTGCGACAGAAGCCAAAGCAGATTGCTGTAAATCGGAAAAGAAGTCATGCGCTTTGACCGAGACCACCGGGGATGCCTTTTCAAGTTTGCCTGAAGCGGGCTGCCCGTTGCTTCCCAACCAAACCCCTAGCGAATTTCGCCAATCACACTTAATAAATCTGATTGCGGTGGTTCTTCCAGTTGCTCCATTCATGCCTCAGCTAGAGATGGATAAATACCCCCCTGTATTTACAAACTCTCTGCTGCCTGCCAATCGCGGAAGCACCTATCTCCGCGGCTGTGTCTTCTTGATTTAGAGCGTAATTAATTTCGGTTCTACACCAACTACGCCAGTAGTGTGCCTACTGGTCTACCGATCAGGCTCTAAATTTTAGGAGATACAAATGAAAATTTTGAAAACCATTGTTCTCATTCTCGTTCTCGGACTAGCTGCTATGGGCTATGCCGCCACCAACAAAACATCCTCGACAAAAAGTAAGATGACCAAAAGCACAGCAATTTGCTGTGCTAAGACTCCAACAACTTCGAACTGCTGTAAAGAAGGTAGTGTCTGCAAGGCCGATGCAAGCTGTTGCACAGAAGGTTCTAGCTGTTGTGCTTCTGATTGCTGCAAAGCTGATGCAGGCTGCTGCAAGGCCAGTGAAAGGGGTTGCAAGTCAGATCGTAATTGTTGCTCCGTTAACCCCTGTTGCTCTGCAAAAGCATCGACTAAATAACCCTTACAATCCGTGGTGAAATTGGGCATACGCAGCACCCCTGCGTGTGCCTACCTACGCTCAATCGAGAATATGGAGACCAGTGATGAAAAGATATCTTACTTTTAGCTTCGTTAATTTCATGTTGATGGTGAGTTTGGTTAGCCCGGCTCAGGCGGAAATTAAAAATGTGCAAATGAAAATTGCCGGTTATCTCTGCGGCAACTGAGTCTACAACATCAAGAAGGCCGTGAGCCGTCTAAACTTCGCCCCAAAACTTGATGACATCAAAGTAACCGACATCAAAAAAGGGTTGGGAGAATTTGCGCCTAAGCCCGATCAAGCCGCTTCATTCGCCGCGCTCAAAACCTCGCTCAAAAAAGCTGGCTATGAACTCGCATCGGCAGAAATTACCGTCGTTGGTTCACTGCTGCGCGATAATAAGGGGTGGTTGGTTGAAGTCGAGTCATCCAAACAACGCTTTGCCCTCATCGGCAAAGAACTCAATCAGGAACTCAGCAACGCTGCGGCTGGCACGCAACTGGAAATCAGCGGTGACTGGCAGACCGTTGGTAACGGGGCTGCGGCTCGTGAAGTCATTACCATAAAGAGTGCTAAAAAGCTTGCCCTTGACCGCAAGCCACCAGTGCGGGATTTTTCATTTGCTGCGCTTCAGGTTTCATATCCTGTGGCTGTTCCCACTACCTCAACAGGGCTTTCCCTTGCACCGATTCGCACCACGAGTCCAGGCCTAACGGTTTATAAAGGGGGAGCGGTTGCACCCGAATACATCTATACCAGGCAGCATCTTGGGTCACTTCAGATAGACCGTCACACATTACAGATAAAGGTTTCTTATACGCCGACCTCAACGCTCCAGCTTGAAGCCGATTTGCCATATAGCAAAATGAGTTTTAAGGATGGATTGCATGCGGGCTCAGGTCAGGGCTTTGGCAATCTTACGCTGTGGGGCAAGTATCGCTTTTTTAGAACCCTTGAAACGTGGGGAGACAAACAAGCAGCTGTGCGTTTTGGAGTAGAGCTACCGACCGGAAAGAAAGATGCGCCGGATGAAAGCAAACTACCGGTAGCAAATTTCCTTCGCCAGCAACTTACCCCCATTGATGGCGGATTTTCCCTGCTCTCAGATTTAGCTTACTCTCAAGCCAAAGGACGGTTCATTTATGGAGCGAACCTTGAAGGGACGCTACGCCGTATGCGTGACGGCTTTCGGGTCGGTCATGAAGTGCAAATTAATACCGATTTTGAATTCGTCCTTTTGCCATTTAAGTATCGCCGTCCGACAAGAGAGCTATTCACCATTTTAGAAACGACCTTCATTCATCGAGGGCTGGGATATGCAAATGGCCTGAAAATTTCTGGTAGTAAATCCACGGAGTTTTATATCGCGCCCGGATTACAGTATGTCGCAACCCCGAGACTCGCTATTGAAGCAAGCTACCAAATTCCAGTGGTGCGTCATACGGGGTCGCTAGTTTTACGAACCGATCAAAATCTGCTCGTCAGAGTCAAATACCTGTACTGAGGGTCAACGTGGAAGCGCGGCAAAATGGGGCAAGCAGCAGGGCAGAGGAGCATTCAAGCCCGGCTGGTATGGTCGGGCTTTTTCATGATTGATTTAGAGATTCTCCTTCAGGGTTATGCAGAGGTGCGTATCATCTCGAAAATCGGTAATGGGTCAGATTGAAAATAGGGGAATGAAAATAATTATCGTTAAAAGAAGGGCGGTCTGTTGTCAGGGACAAGGTTACCTTCTGATTAGACGGAAAAGGCGGATGGCGAGTTATCCGCCCCAGCCGATGGCGCTTTATCCGCTTTTTCCGTCTAATCCGAAGATCACTGTTTACTAGTCGTTGGGCGAGACTTTACTTATTT
>JBIOWC010000498.1:0-4704 GCA_044868105.1 Blastocatellia bacterium | reverse complement strand
CCGCACGCCTCTTTCACTAGCAATAAACCTCATTTCGCTCAATTAAAATCGTCTTTCACTCTAACAAAACTTACCCCCAAATTATAGATAAAAAACCTCATCGGACTTTCGTTGATGCTCAGGCGGTTTTCGTTGCTTGTTCGCGCGCACCTCGCAAAAAGAAAGGAGACAAAGATACAACTAACCCCCGTCAAACTCAAGACCTGACGGGGGCGCGGGCTGTACAAGAGGGCGCGCCTGAATGAGGGGCGCGCCTTCTTCAAATCCGGTGGAGACCTTAGATTAGAGCTTGCTGATTTTGTCAAAATAACGTACGAACATCTTCATGCCGCCCGAGGCCATGGACCAATCGAAGTTCTCATTCTTGGCATGGTAGCCATGTTCGGGCAGCGAGAGGCCTAAAAAGTTAATCGGCGTCCTTAAATATTTTTTCATGGTGACGACGGCGCCGATCGACCCGCCTTCGCGGGTAAACGCCGGTTTTGCCCCGAAGGCAAACTGCATAGCGTCGGTCGCCGCTTCCGAATATTGGCCGCCGAATTCGCCAACATAGGGTTCAAGCGCGCCTTCGAATTCAACTTTGATATCAGGATTTTTTGATTTGACGAAGTCACGAACCAGCGCGAAAACCGCTTTCGGTTTCTGGTCGGGAACCAACCGGCAACTGATCTTCGCCTGCGCCTTGTAGGGCACAATGGTCTTGACGCCGGGACCTTGATAGCCGCCCGTGATACCGTGAACTTCAAAGGTCGGCAGCGCCATCACGGCTTTCAGGACGCTCGCTTCATCATCGAAGCGCAGGGCTTTCAATTCGTGAGCTTTCTTAAAGCCCCGCGCTGAAAAACCGGAATCGAGAAAACTTTGCATCTCATGTTTTGTCGCCTGACGCACCGCATCGTAAAACCCTTTAATCTTCACCTTGCCCGTGGTTGCGTCGTAACACTCGCTAATCACTTTGCAGAGTTCGCCAACCGGGTTACGCGCCGCGCCGCCCGTTAGCCCGGAATGCACATCTTTGGCGCCGGTCTGCAAGGTCATCGTCAGCAGCATCATGCCTCTCAGACCATACGGCACGGCGGGTTTTTTGCGCGAAATCCAGATGGTGTCGCTCACCAAGACCGAATCGGTCTTCAATCGCTTCACATTGTTTTTGATGAAGTGTTCAAAATTCGGGCTGCCAATCTCTTCTTCGAGTTCCCAGATAAAATTGATGTTTAGCGGCAAGCCGTTTTGCGAAGCGTATTGCGCCGCAAACATGGCGGTTAGCGCCGGACCTTTGTCGTCGGTGGTGCCGCGCCCTTCATAACGCCCGTTCTCGTTAAAGAAAGTAAAGGGCGCCTTATGCCACTCTTCGGCGTTTGCCGGTTGCACATCAATATGGTTATAGACGGTGACGGTCGGATCAGTTGCGCCGGCCTTGAGCTGTCCGAAGACCACCGGGTAGCCGGGGGTTTCAACGATTTCAGCTTTCGCGCCAACCGATTCAAGATACTGTTTGGCTAAAATTGCGCCGCGACGAATATCGTCTTTGCGCTCAGGCTCCATGCTGATGGTTGGAACTTCAACCAGGGTTCCGAGTTTATCTTCAAATTCTGCGCGTGAATCTTTGATGTATGAAGCTAAATTAGCGTAGAGAGGCTCTCCCATAATATTTAAGTTTTCTCCTTTAGAAATTGCTTGAGTGCTGATTTGGCGCGGTCATTATGAGTATGCGGGTTTTCGGGTGTCAAGCGGGGTTGCTGCAGCGCGCTGCGTGGCGCGCCTGAATAAGCGATGACGATAAATAAAAAAGCCTCGACCCTTAGAGAGAGCCGAGACTTTTTTATTTATCCCCGCTTAACTTATCGGAAGTTCAAACGGAGTTGGAATTCAATGAGTCTGCCGCCCGGATCATTGGTGCCGGATACGGTGAAGTCACGATAAGCATTGGTGGTCTGTCCGAAAGTGGCCGAGTTGACCGCCGCCGTGCCGACATCGGCGCTCGCTGCTTGAATGGTGAAGTTCGGTCGGTTGAAAGCATTCAAGAATTGAACGCGGAACTCGAAGTCTGTGCGTTCGGTGATGCGTGTGCGTTTCGTGAGGTTCAAATCGAAACGCGCTTGCCAGGGACCGTAAAGGAAAATACGGTTGCCCAGCTGCCCGGCTGTTGTCGGCGGGCCGATGTAGGGAAGCGCCGGATTCAAATTCGCCAGGGTTTTGCCGCCCACTTCAAACGCCGCCAGGGTATTATCAATTAAGGCCTGGGGCAGGAAATATACGACGCCCTGACATTTGCCGGCCGTGCACACTGTGGTTTTGCGAATCTTCATCATATCCTGAAGCTGTTTGGCGTTGATGTTATGCAACACCACACCGGATTCGCGTTGGTTGTAAGTCTGCCGGCCGCCGGTCAGCAGAATCGGCGTGCCCGATTGAATGCGCGCCACGCCGCCCCATTGCCAGCCTTCAACCAGTTTGCTGATGACCGGAATGTGGTCGCCGAGGAGTTTATGACCGGGGCCAATCGGGAATTCGTGAATCCAGTCAACCTTGAACGCATGGCGCATATCGCGCGGCGCCGGACCTTTGTCATATTCAAGGTCGCGTAGCGTAGTCGGTTGACTGAACGCCGCGCTTGAAGTGGCAAAGGTATTGGTCATTGACTTCGACCAGACATAGCTGCCCTGCACCAGAATGCCGTTCGAGAGTCGGCGACGCAGTTCGACTTGCAGCGAGTTGTAGGTTCCGCCGGCGCCATTGTCCATTAAGAAAGCGCCGCCGGGTGAACGCGGATTGACGATGAAGAAGTTCGACAACCGGATAGCCGGACCGCCATTCGGGTCGGGAAGGGTCACAAAGGGGACGAGCCCATTATTCATCAGGTTGTTCATGCGAGTGAGGTTGCCAGCAATCGCATTGGCCACGCGCCCGGCTTCACCGCGATCAAGCGAGGTAATGGTTGTCGAATCAGTAGCCGAACCAATCGCCGTTTGAATAATTGGGACGGCTACCTGGCCGGCCAAGCCCTGGTTGCCATAGTTGTTGCCTTTATTGTTAAGGCGGCTGATGGCGAGGTTGTTCTGCGCATTCTTGAATTCATTCAAGAAGCCGTTCTCAAAGATATTGACATCATTGAGTTCATATTGTCGCCAGAGTCGCAGCGAGTGATTGCCAACATAGCGGATTTCGAGCGCCGTGTTTCTATCCAACTCGCGCTGAATACCAAAGGTGTAGGATTGAATGTAGCCGACTTTGAGGTCGGGATTGAAATCGTTGAGCGAATCGCCTTGCCTGGCGGTAAACGGGAACTTGGTTGCCGGAGTCGCCAGGAACGGAATATTGCCATCGCGCAACAATTTGCTGCCCGCCGGGCCAAATTCGGTCGGGAAGTTACCCGGGTCAGTTCCGAGCGCCACCGTCGGTCCATTGTTGGCGCTAAAGATAGAAACGAAGGCGTTGAATCCTTCTCTGGCGTAAGCAATCGAATAGCCGCCGCGAATCACGGTCTTACCGGCATCGCCGAAGACTTTGTTTAATAAGCCTGATTTAAATTCCGGTGACCAGGCAAATCCGAAGGTCGGCGCAAAGTTGGTATAGTCGTTGCCGTAGGCTTTTTCGCCTTCGTTCAATAAACTATATTGCGGCACAATCGGATTCGAGAAGACGCCCGGCTTAAACAGGTTGCCGACGCCGGAAACTCCGAACAGACCTTCAAAGGAGGTTCTCGTATATACGAGATTGTCATTGACCGGCGAGGCCTGGAATTCCCAACGCAGGCCATAATTCAAGGTCAAATTCGGTTTCACTTTCCAGGAATCCTGACCAAAAATTCCCCATTCGTTTTGATGGTTGCGTTCGGTAAAGGGAACGGCGCCGAAGTTATGGTCATTTTCATCGAGCGAAACGGCTCTTCCGGTGCTGCTGATGCGTCCGGTCAATAAGGCATAGAGCGCTGCGGCCTCAGTTCGTTGCGCCGCCGTGCTATTGGGGAAGTTAATAACCCCGGTGGTGCCAAATATCGAAGTCGCGCCGGTATTGATCGGGTCAGTGGCGGCAATGCCGAAGGTGACGCTCGGCACCACCTGAGTGGCGACCGATTGTTGGAACATCTTAACCTGCGTAAACGCCATGCCAAAGTTCATCGCATGCGTACCCTTGATGTAGCTCAAATTGTCGTTAATCGAATTGACCGGCGTATGGCGGCGCGATTGCGAACTGCGCGAGTGGAAGTTGCTCGTATAGCCCGCTGACTGCCCGAATACGAAACCTTTCAGTGCGCCGTACAATCCCGGTGAAAATTCGCGGGTGAAAACCGTGGCGCCGTTACCGGCTGAGGTGGCGCGCACTTCGTTGACCAACGTATTACTGATGGTCCAGCGCTCGGCCATCGCAAAGGTGAAGCTGTTGCGATAGATGCTGCCGGTAATCCCCGGACTGCCTACCACAATGCCCGTGCCCGGATAAACATTGAGTTGACCATTCACGCCATCAGGGTTTGAGAAGTAATGCTGATAGTTGTGAATAAATTCCAGGTGATGATTTTTTGTGAGGTTGAAATCCAAGCGTACCGTCGGGAAACGGCGCAGGTTTTGTCCCGGATCCTGAAAGTTCAAATCCAGGCGATTGTAATCGCTCTGTGTATCAACGCGACTTTTGAGTACGCCTTTCTGGGCTGCCGTATTGACCAGGCCCAGCAGATTGGCAATCGTCGGATCGGGCGTGTTC
>JBIOWC010000497.1:0-5014 GCA_044868105.1 Blastocatellia bacterium | reverse complement strand
GCGCACGCCTGTATGGGGCTGGCAACGGCATTGATTGGCTACAGCGAAAAACAGGATAAGGTGATTCAGTACGAAACCGAGTTGATTTCGACGTTTGAAGGCAAAAGCACAACCGAAACTCGGTTGTGGGTGGATTATCTTTTCAGCAAAAAACCGGTAAAGCCTGGCGTTTGGCAGTATGAAATAGACTATCGCGGCCGAGCCGGGGCGCTCGATAAATACGAAATTCGTTATCACGGAGCGCAGGAGCGATTTGAAGGCACCTGGGTTTCTAAAACTGACGAGTAATTTAATTTTCAAAGCAAAGGAATATGGATATGCAATACAGAAAATTTGGCCGCACGGGTTGGCAAGTCAGCGAAATCGGTTACGGGATGTGGGGCATGGGCGGCTGGACCGAGTCGAACGATGAAGAGTCGCTGGCCTCCTTGCAACGCTCGGTTGATTTGGGCTGTAATTTTTTTGACACCGCCTGGGCCTATGGCGAAGGCAAGAGCGAAGGGTTTTTGGGCGACATCGTGCGCGCCAATGCGGATAAAAAGCTCTACACGGCGACTAAGATTCCGCCGAAAAATCGCCGCTGGCCAAGCCGCCGCGAGTATACTTTGGATGATTGTTTTCCGCCCGATTACATCGAAGAGTATGTGCACAGGAGTTTGGAAAACGCCGGGCTTCAGAGTTTCGACCTCATGCAGTTTCACGTTTGGGAAGACGGTTGGGTAGCCGACGACCGCTGGTTTAAGACGCTTGACGAGTGCCGCCGGCAGGGACTTATTAACGCCATCGGCATCAGCATCAATCGCTGGGAACCGGAAAACGGCATTGCGGCGGTGCGCAGCAAAATGATTGACGCGGTGCAGGTCATCTACAACATTTTTGACCAGAACCCGGAAGACGAACTGTTTCCGGCTTGCGCTGAAATGGATGTCGCGGTGATTGCCCGCGTCCCGTTTGATGAAGGGACGCTTACGGGGACGCTCACCAAAGAGAGCACCTGGCCCGAAGGCGATTGGCGCAATCTCTATTTCGTGCCGGAAAATTTAAGTGCCAGCGTCGAACGCGCCGACGCTTTGAAGCCCCTGGTTCCCGCGGGGATGACCATGGCGGAACTGGCGCTGCGATTTATTCTGCACCATAAAACCGTCAGCACGATTATTCCGGGCATGCGGAAAATCAAAAATGTCGAAGCCAATATTGCCACCAGCGACGGCAAAGACCTGTCACCGGAACTGCTTGACGAACTGCGTAAACATCGTTGGGTGAGAAGACCGACAAGCTGGTCGGCCTGAGATTTGAAAAGTGGATAACCGATTGCGAGCTTGGCGAAACCTTTGCGGTCTTGGCGGGAAATAAAATATCTGGTCAGCTTGATCCCAAACCGAAGGCGGGTTTTCGCCAGGACGCAAAGAGCGCCAAGACTGCAACGCATCCTCTTCAGTCAGTTTTCAGGATTTTTTAGTTGACCCTTGGGATAAGCCTCTGGCGCGCTCCGCCTTGAGTGAAATCTGACTGGAGGCTTGCTCTCACTACTTTTCCCGTTTGACCATTATAGCGCCGTGTCGCCGTTCAAATTTCTCTTCGCGCTCCTGACTTTTTTCGCGCTCTTCTTCTTCCTCGCTCTCCATCAAGCCTTCGCGCATGGCGTCGAAGGCCGGCAGCCTGGAGATTTGCGGCATCGGCGACGAGGCGCCGCGCACCGAATACCAGATGATTTCATTTAACACCCGAGGATTGGCCATATCGGCATGTTGCAGGTCTTGTTCGCCCGTGCGCCTGACCCACTCAAGCATCGCGGTGCTCGCGGGTGGCGGGACGATTAAATTATTCAAAGAAATTTCCGGCAGCAAGGCTCTATAGGGTCGCATGTCTGGCGTTTCGCGAAAGATATCAATCGGAGTCGCCGTCGCGTCGAGCAAATTCATAGGTTCAAGGCCAAGCAAAATTTCCATCGTGCGAATCATACTCACGGTGTTATGAAATTCGTGCACCAGCACGCCGGGTTTGTTATAGGCGCTGACGACGAGCGCCGGTGAACGGTGCGCGTCAACATGGTCGGGTCCGTCTTGCGCATCATCTTCAACAATGAATATCGCCGTATCTTTCCAGTAAGGACTTTGCGACACGGCTTCAATCAGACGGCCGACGGCATAATCATTATCAGCGACGTAAAACTGCGGCGTGGGTTTACCGACCGAAAGCCCCGCCGTGTGGTCATTGGGAAATCTGAGCATGGAAAAATTCGGCAGGCGGTCGCCTTTGCCATCCTGCAAATCTTTCACGTACTGCCCGAATTCTTCGAGCCAATCGCCCAGTCGCGACGAACCGCGAAACGGTTCATAAGGATTGGCGCGGCTGATGACCGGGTCAATACGCCCGTTCGAGGTGATCGATGAGGTGTAGGAATCAATGGTCATCGAATCGGGCGTTTCCATATCGAAATTACGAAACGTCGTGCTGTGATTGCCTTCCAGAGATTTTTTGGTCGGAAATGCCGAAACCGTCGGGGTGGTGTCGGGATATACTTTTGCGCGATTGAGATTCACTTCATCAACATCGGCTTTTGACAAGGTGACGACAAATTCGCCGTAGTTGCGATACGTGAGTCCGGCTTTCTTCACCGCATCCCAGAGATAAAGCGTTTCCGGTTCGCCGACATCGCGCCCGCCTTGCAAGTAAGGAATATACCGGCGAATGAAACCCGCGAGGTCATCGGCGCCAACCGGTTTATCAAACATGGGCGGCGCATTGCGGGTCGGCGAATAACTTGGTAAGCGATTAAAACCTTCGTAATCATAGGTGCGCCCGCGACCCGAATAATCCCAGCGATAAGCTTTATCCACATAGTCGTTCGAGAAGGCCGCGGTTGACCAGTTATGTCCGTCAGGACTGGCTTCGGCGTTGACAAAGAAACGGTCAAGCAGTCCAAAACGCATGGCCAGCGCATGGTGATTCGGCGTGATGTCCTGTTTCGGAGAACCTTGAACGGTGTTTGAAGAATTCGGATAAGGGCTTTGGTGAATCTGCGCCGCATCGCGCGAACCGAAAATCGCCAGCGCCGCATCGCCATCCGCAGGCTGTCCGTTGCCGGCGGTTTCGATGTCGCCGAAGAGCTGGTCGTAGGTGCGATTCTCTTTGATGATATAGATGATATGTTTAATCGGCGACGCGCCCGCAAAGAGTTTGGTCTTGCGCTGTCCGAGCAGATTATTGTTGCGCATTACCTGCTGCGTGTAAGCCACCAGCTTGCGTTCATCGGGTTCGGTGATGAGGCTCAGGTTACCGGCAACCAGCGAGACGCTGTATTGTCCGCCGCGCCCTTTGCGGTCTGTGCTGGTCGGGTATCTATCATTCGGCGTATTCGGGACGCGCCCGGAATTATCAACTTCAAGCGATGAGTTTTTAAACCCTGTGCCTTTGCCATTGCCAACAAACAGCATATTGCCGGCCACGGCGACCGCCGAAGGATATTGCCCGGTCGGGATGAAGCCGCGAACTTTGCTGCGCTCAACGCCCGAGTCGCTCTTCTCCTTTTCGCGCTCTTCTTTTTTCTCGCGCTCGTCTTCGCGTTCTTCGGTTTTGCCTTGCGCTTTTCCGGAAAGCCCGACGACCGCCACCGAATTGCTATGGGCATTGGCAACATAAAGCGTCGCGCCATCGCTGCTGAGCGCTAAACTTTCTGGACTGGCGCCGATGGGTTCGCCGTCGGCGAGCTTCACGTTGATACGCTCGACCTCTTTGTCGGTGGCCGTATCAATGACCGATACCGTATCGGCATTGGAATTGACCACATAAAGTCGCGTCTTTGAGTTATTAAAAATCATTGCCGTCGGATGCCGGTCAACCGCAATGTGGGTGACGCCCTTTTGCGGATTGTTCGGGTCAACGACGGCCACCGTAGCGGTCGCCCAACACGAGACATAGACTTTGGCAACCGTGCTGGCGTTGCGCGCCGGTAGAGCCAGCACGCCGTATGGATAGACGTTTTCGTTTTTATTTTCGCGGTGCAAATCAATGCGCGTCAGTTTACGTTCGGCGCGCACGCTGGTGATCATGCCGAGTGAATCATCCAGGTTATTGGCAACAAACAAGGTGTTACTATCGGCGCTGAGCGCCAGTCCGGTCGGATAGACGGGCGCTTGCCCATCGTTGTAACGCGGCGTCGCTTTTTCAGTTGAAAAACCGCTCACATCAATGGCCTGGGCGCTGACCGTCGTTGCCGGTCCGGGAGAAGTCGGGGTGATCGGGTTTGGCGTGTTGGGTTTGAACTTAAATATCCAGATTTTGTTTTCAAAGCCGCCCGCAACATAGAGCGTATAGGCGCCGTCAACTTCCGGCAGGTTGGAAAACGCCAGGCCGACATTGACGCTTTGCGGAACCGGGAAATAGACATTTTGAATGACCGCCGGCGTGGGTTTGGCGTTGAGGTCAATGACGGCCAGCGACTGTTGCGCGCGATTGGTCGCCGCATTGAATTGCACGCCGAAGCCGCTGTTGACGGCAATCAGATAACGCCCTTTTCGACCGCTGCCGAAATCATCAGGGCTGCGAACAAAATCTACGGTAAGCGACCCGACCGCCGGCAGTCGCGTGGTCATATCCATCACGAGCGCGCCGGCAGGGGTAATGGCTCGGCCTTCGGATGCGGGTTCGCTTGCATTTTGCAGGCTCGCTGCCGATTTGATGAAATTGCCAGACAACAAAACCGCGATGACAATAATTGAAAGACCGGTGACAGAAAGAATATTTAAGCGCGTAAACTTCATTCACAACTCCTGCTTGAAAAGAATCGGCTGAACGTTTAGAAACCGTCAGGTTGCTGCCCTAACCGCCGGGCAGGCACAAGACTGCTACAGTTTTCATCCAATGATTGGCCAATCGTTCCGAGAATTCGAATCGAGCCGGAATCCCCCGCTGCTCAATCTTGTTCATCGCCTCAGGCCCAGGGTTTATCGGGCAACGGGGCGACGGCTAAAAAATCATGGACGAAGCGTTCGGCGTAGCTATTAAGCAACGC
>JBIOWC010000496.1:0-17517 GCA_044868105.1 Blastocatellia bacterium | reverse complement strand
CGGCATCAATCGCTGCCATGCAACCGGTTCCGGCAGCGGTGATCGCCTGACGATAGGACGCATCTTGCGCATCACCGCAAGCGAATACGCCGGGAATATTAGTCGCTGTGGTGCGCCCGTCAGTTTGGATATAACCGACGCTGTCCATCTCAAGCCAGCCTTTGAAAATCTGCGTGTTCGGTTGATGACCGATAGCGATAAAGACGCCTTCCGTGGGAAAGACGCTCTCTTCGCCGGTCTTCAAATTTTTGGTGCGCACCCCGGTGACGCCCGATTGCGGCGTGCCGAGAATCTCTTCAACCGCGGTGTCCCAGAGGAATTCAATCTTGTCATTTGCGAAGGCTTTGTCCTGCATGATTTTTGAAGCCCGCAAGCTATCGCGGCGGTGAATGACCGTCACTTTGGTGGCAAACTTGGTTAAAAAGGTCGCCTCTTCCATTGCCGTATCGCCCCCGCCGACAACCACCAGGGGTTTACCGCGAAAGAAAAAGCCGTCGCAGGTCGCGCAAGCCGATACTCCCGCGCCGCCGAGTCCATGAGGCACAGGCGCTTCGCCCGGTATGCCTAACCATTTCGCCGAGGCGCCGGAAGCGACAATCAACGTTTCGGCTTCGATAAGGTGGTCATCCGTATAAAGTTTGAACGGACGGTTGCTTAAATCCACTTCCGTAATCCAGGTGGTTAAAAACTCCGTATTGAAACGCGCCGCCTGGTCGCGGAATTCCTGCATGAGCGCCGGCCCCATAATGCCTTTGGCAAAACCGGGATAATTTTCAACATCCGTGGTAATCATCAACTGCCCGCCGGGTTGCGGACCTTCGACAACCAGCGGTTTTAAATTCGCGCGTCCGGCATAAATTGCTGCCGTAAGCCCCGCCGGGCCTGAACCGATAATCACGACCTCTTTATGTATTTTGTTTTTTTCCATTTTTTTAATTCCTTATGAACCAAAGTAGCGCAAATCAGTAGAAAGTAAAAAGTAGCAAGAAGCAAAGAGGTGAGCAACAGGCTTAGGCTCACCTCTATTTTGCCATCCTTTTTTCTGCTTACGTTCGGTTACTATCTACCGGCTCCTTGATTTAAAACATAGCTTGCCAGCAGCCTTGCGCCAAATCCGGTTGCCCCCCTCGCCATAAAAGCTTTCTCTTCTTCGTACCAGACCGGGCCGGCAATGTCCAAATGTGCCCAGGCAACTGTGCCGGCGAACATCTTTAAGAACATGCCGGCGGTAATCGCCCCGGCATAACGCCCGCCGGAATTTTTCACATCGGCTATATCGCTGCGAATCATATCGCCGTACTCTTTATCAATCGGCAACTGCCACAGGCGTTCGCCGCACGCTTCACCGGCGCGCAGCAAATCATCTATGAGTTGTTGGTCGGTGCCCATCACCGCCGCCCGTACATTGCCGAGGGCAACGACACACGCGCCGGTGAGCGTCGCCGCGTCAATGATGCGGGTTGCTCCCTGAGTGATGGAATAAGTGATTGCATCCGCCAAGACCAATCGCCCTTCGGCGTCTGTGTTGATAATTTCAATGGTCTTGCCGCTCAAACTTCGCAGCACGTCACCGGGTTTATACGACCGACCCGAAGGCATATTTTCAGAAGCCGCAATCACCCCCATCACTCGAACATTGGGTTTTAGACGAGCGATGATTTGCATGGCGCCAATAACGGCTGCGCCGCCACCCATGTCATTTTTCATCTCTTCCATGCCATTTGCCGGTTTGATGGAAATGCCGCCCGAATCGAAGGTGATGCCCTTGCCGACCAGGGCAATCAGTTGCGCGGCCTCTGCGCCTTCCGGCTCGTGGCGTAAAATGATGAGCTTGGCCGGTTCTTCACTGCCGCGAGAGACGCCAAGCAGCGCCCCCATGCCGAGTTGTTTCATCTCGCTTTCATCCATGACGGTGCACGCCAGGCCTTCACGCGCCGCCATCCCGGCGGCTTGTTCGGCAAGTTTTGTCGGCGTGAGTTCATTGCCCGGTTCAAAGGTGAGATGACGGGCGAAGTTGGCCGCCTCAGCCATCACCTTTGCCGTTTCAAGGGCTTGATGCAAAGCGTCCGTTTCAGGAGATGCGCAAAGGAATTCCAGACTTTTGATTGGTTGGCTATCGTCTTCGTCGGTGTGATAAAGGTTGCCCTTCATCTGTCCAAGCATTGCGCCTTCGGCTAAAGCTTGAACGCTCGTCGGCGGTTCGAGCGGCGCCGTTAACAGCAGAGTCACCGAAGAGAAGCCGTAGGTCAGCAATTTTCTGATTGCCGCTGCCGCCAGGCGTTGCACGGCCAGCGCCGTCAAGCCCTCGGACTTTCCCCCTCCATAAAACAACACGCGGCGCGTTTTGATTGCCGAACCCGTGTGCAACAGCATCGCATGGTCGCGTTTGGCTTTTACTTCGCCACTGTCAAAAAGCGACGCCACTAAGCCATGGGTCGCTTCATTCAAAACCGCGAGCCCGCCCGTCGCTGGGCTATCGCCTTCAAAAACCGGAACGATGAGCACATCGCTTTCAACTTCGTTAAGCTTTTTTCCACTGATGCGTATATCCATACCGAATCTCGTTTCTTAAATCGCGTTTATAACCGCTTGCGTGAAATCATGCGTGGTCGAATTGCCGCCCAAATCCCGAGTCAGAACTTTACCGTCGGTAAGCACCGCTTCAAGGGCGGTTTGAATTTTGACGGCGGCCTCGCGTTCCCCCATGTGTTGCAACATCATCACCGCCGTGCGAATCATCGCCGTCGGGTTGGCAATGCCGCGTCCGGCAATATCGGGAGCCGCGCCATGCACGGCTTCAAAGACCGCCATCTCTTCGCCAATGTTGGCCCCGGGCGCAACGCCGAGACCGCCGACCAGCCCGGCGCCCAAATCCGAGATGATGTCACCGTAAAGGTTTTCCAGTAACAAGACATCGAATTGATTAGGATTGATAACCAGTTGCATACAGGCATTATCAACAATTAAATCTTTGGCTTCAATTTCGGGATATTGTTCGGCGACTTTGCGGAAACAGCGCAAGAACAGGCCGTCGGACATTTTCATGATGTTGGCTTTATGAATGGCGGTAACGGTTTTGCGCCCTTCGCGGCGCGCAAATTCAAAAGCGAATTTGGCAATCCTGGTCGAGGCTTTTTCGGTAATAATTTTCAAACTTTCAACGACCCCAGGCACGACTTCGTGTTCAAGCCCTGAATAGAGGTCTTCGGTGTTTTCGCGCACCACAATTAAATCAACATTCTCATAGCGCGTTTTGACATTGGGAAGCGATTTGATGGGGCGCAGATTGGCAAATAGATCGAGCTCTTTTCTCAGCCGCACGTTGGTGCTGGCGAAGCCTTCGCCGATGGGCGTAGTGAGCGGTCCTTTGAAGGCGATTTTGTTCTCTTTAATCGAATTCATCACGCTTGGCGGCAAGGTGTCGCCTAATAAGGCTAAGGCTTCCGCGCCGGCCGCGTAGGATTCCCATTTCACATCAACGCCGGTGGCGCGCACCACGGACACGGCTGCCGAGGTGACTTCGGGACCGATGCCGTCACCGGGTATTAAGGTAATTTTGCGAGTCATTTATTTCTCTCCTAAAAGATTGCAGAACAAGTTGTTGGTTGAATTGTTCATAAAAAAGCTTGCAATAAGGTGGAGATGATACAAGAGCAGTTCATCAACGCACAACCAATGCACGGGAACACCCGGTCAGGGCTTGCGCTCAAGAAAGCCGTTTGGTTGATGGCGCGCGCCCTTTGGACAGTCCTGGTGATGCAGCGCGTCAGCTGCGCAAACCGAATCTGCGTCATCCGGCCAATCCGAAGCTGACCTCAGGAAGCTGGCCTCAGGCGGTTGCACAAGACCCCTTGATTTCTCGTAAACCACCGCTTGCCTAGGAGCAATAAAAATCAAAATCGGATGATGAAGGGGATTGAATCTGGCAACCTAATTGACAAAGGCCGGTGACTTTTCTAGGCTTGAAAGCAGTTCATCAATTTTGATTTGCGTTCGCGAGGTAACCGGGCGATGTATGAAGTCATGATTTCGGAAGAGTTTGCGGCCGCGCACGCGCTGCGCGGCTATCGCGGCAAGTGCGAGAACCTGCATGGCCATAATTACAAAGTTGAAATTTATGTGCGCGGCGCTGAACTCGATGAGGTTGGCATGCTGGTAGATTTCGTGCAGCTAAAGGCCGTGACCCGCGAAGTCATTCGCGCCTTAGACCATCAAAACCTGAACGAGCTCGCGCCCTTTGATAAAGAGCTAAACCCCTCTGCCGAACACCTCGCCGGGTACCTCCTGCACCAAATCGCCCCCCGCGTTGATAGCGCCCGCGCCCAGGTCTACAAAATCCGGGTCTGGGAAACCTCGACCAGTTCGGCAACCTATGAAGTTGCTCCTTAAGTAGATTTCAGGTCTAAATCAAGCGCTTTGCTCGCCTATTAAGCCAACCGTGTTGGTTTTTAAATCCTGCTCCCGGGCTCAATATTTTACCGTAATGTTTTTCAGATTATTCCATATCCTGATGGAGCGCAAAGCACAGACCTTTATTGACTGAGAGTCCTTTCAGGTAGGACTTTCAACGGGTTTTGAGCTTTCAAAATTTAGCTACAGAATCATTAGGAGAGAAATTATGATTCGGGAAACCGGTAACCTTTCTCGTTTTTTCTCACTCTTTTTATGTGTGGGATTACTTGTCTCTTGCATGCCAGCGCAGGTCAAAGCGCAACGCCATTCTCACATCACCGTGCAGATTGGGCAGCCTGCCGTATGGTCTATGAATCAAGCCCATTATTTGTTGGCCAATATGCATGATGAAACCGGAAAAGTAAAATCGGTGAAATTGGATGACCTTGACCCCAATGAAACAAACGCGAGCCGTCTGGAATTTTTGCGAACCTTTTTCGGCGTACAAGCGAGTTACGATCAAATCCGGGCAACTGAAGACCGTATCAAACTGAATGATTATCAGCAGGAGCTGGCCCAACAACAAAAAGCGCAAACCCAGCGCGAGGCGAAAATCGCTGAACGCGATGTGCTGGCCGATGATCTCAGAAGAATAGATAAACAGCTTGCCGCCTTGACCGAAGAAAAAAATAAGCTGAACGGGAATCCGACGCCTTCGCCCGCTGATAAAGAGCGCGTGATGCAAATTGACGCAGAGTTAAATGCGCTCAATCGGGAAAAGGCGGCAAAGACCAGTAAAAAAGCCGATTTGCAAGCCGATATTGATGGGTTGAAGGGGGAAGCCGAAAAGGATGTCAAACCGCCCACTCTGTCGCCTTCGCCGTTTACCAACGAGCAAGGCAAACTGCCCGATCTATCTTTTAATGATAAAGCTGTTCTTGACCCCACGGTTAAAGCCGAGTTCATTAAAAAATTTCTGGGCACGCAGAGCAACTTAGGCGCACAAATCAAATTGGATAATCACATCAATATGCAATATGAGATTATTGCGAAACAGTTGACTCTGCTGCGTGATGAAGTTTCACCCGACGAGCGGGTGATTTTCCTTGAGTTGCCTTCTTCGATCTATTCGGTTGATGAAGAGTCGAATGATTATATCGTTCAGGTCGAATGGAAAATCGAAGGCTATTCAGATACGGAAAAGACTTCAACCAGCCCGACGACCGAATCCTACGCCTTAGCAGTAACGCAAAAAAGCCGCGCCGAAAAGCGCAATGAAGTCCTAACCTTGGATAACATCGCTACGCCGGAGAAGCCCGTACAACAAAATGGGAAACTCAAGGTTCGCACCCTGGACATCATTCCGCGACAAAGCGCGCTCAACGTCAACAGCTTTCACGCGACCGTTAAACAGAAATCCTTTCTCGCGCTGTTCAATTTTCTGATTGGGTTTGCCGGAAAGGTCGAATACCAACGGCAAAAAGAGTTGTACGACCAATTTATCCAGCAAGAACTCTTTGCCTCAGGCTATGGAAAAGGCAGAGAGACCTTTGGCTGGACCTTCGGTCCGATGCCCGGTACCCGACGCATCGCTCCCGGTCAGCGAACCACCTACGCGGTGCTGGCCGTGCCGCGCCAAGCCCTGTCTTTGAAACTGACGGCTTCGGCAAAGGCCTTCAAGAAGGATGATTCCCCAAAGGAGAAAGATCTGGTGACCACCGCCAGCCTCAAAATTACCGAGGCCACAATAGATGAACTGCGCAAAGAGCGGATTGAAGAAATAAAGAGAGAAGCGGATGAATCCAGAAGAAAGCTGTCGCCTGATGACGCGCAGAAGTTGGATGAAGTGAAGCAAAAACTCGCCGCCGACCTGATGGCCTTATCGGCTGATTCGCTCAAAGTAAGAAGATTGTTGAATCAGGAATTCAGAAGCGAGAGCGAGTTGGTCAGCGCGCTTTATTCAGCGGTAGAAAATCCGCAACAGGCCGAACAGTTCAAATCCCTGCTGCTGCGCTTTGCTCAGCGAGATAATTCGTTTGTCATTGCTATTCCGAATGAACGAACCGCCGGTTTTCAAGTAGACAGCGTCAATTACGTGCCGGTTGTACCGGGTGAAAAAGCCACGGTTATTCTGGGCGGCAGTTTTTCTCCGCAGTTAGGCATCCTCGTCAATGGCAAACGTCTGCCGCACACCACGACGATTGCCAGACCCGATTTGTTGCCGCCGCCGCAAACCGTTAAAACAACTTCTGGCGGTAATGGCGGACAGGGGGGGGCGGGAGAGGCTGCAAAAGATAACTCCAGGGTCATCCAAGGCGAGTATGAAATCGTCAACTCGAATGAAGTAATTATCAGTTTTTCGATGGACAGTTCATTTGTCGGTACGCCGATTATTACCTTGACGACGCCGGAGCGCACCTCACCGATTAACTTCTTTCCCTTAACCATCAATTATCGAAATGCCAGTCAATCGTTACAGGAGCTGTGCACGACCGAACCGATGTTTACCAAACCCTTTCTCCAAACCGACGCGCCAGTCGTTCGGGTTCTGAACAACGGTGCGAATAACCATAATTATTACCTTGAAGTGCGATTAAAGGGAGAAGGATTCCGCCCGACTGCGGAAGTCTGGGCTAATGACAAGAGAATTCCCACCCGTTGGAAACAGGTCAGGAAGATTATGGGACAGGAGATGCAAAGTTTTATTCAGGTCAACCCCTTGTTAATAAATTACCTGGAGCAACTGGATAAAAACGGTAAACCCAACCGAGAAGAACTCGACGCCTTAATCGAAAGATTCGCCAGCGTTTTTTCGCAAGAGCACATCATCCAGGATGATGATTTTGATAATTTTCAGGAAACCCTGAATGAGTTTCTTGGAAAGACCCATACGGGCGCGGTTTTTACTGCTCAAAATAAGAGTGATTTAGAAACCCGGCTCAATGGGGTGACGGACTATACGATTCAAAAATCCACCACCTCGTATTTCATCCGCTTCCATACCACCGGTGTTCCTGGTGACAAAGTATTCCTTCATCTTCGCCAGACAGATAGACAGAATTTTCAGGAAAAAGATTTCGAGTTTACGCTTCCTTAGTAAAGCGCGACCCTTCATCGGCAGGCCTCATCAATGTTGACGAGGCCTGCTGATGAAAGAAGCCGTGACGGAGTTAATCTTTACCGGATGATTTATCGCTGCCCAGATAAAAGGCATTAAAGAGCATCGGGAAGGTGGCGTGAGTTTGCGCGCGGTGCTGTGGGCGCAAACCGAATAAAATAATGCGTCCGGGATTCATCTCGATGGCCACCACCGCGCCGCGCCCGGTCATGAGTTCTTCCCCTTTGAGCCAGCCCGAGGCGACGACATCGGCATTCGGATAACGCGCCACAATCGAAGCCCGTTGCGAAGCGAAACCTTCGGTTAAAGCGAAAAACGGACTGTTGTTGTAAAACCCAAAGGTCTCTTCCGCCATGCCAAACCCCAAGGGGTGCGACGCGTCTACTTGAATGTTGACAATCGTGCCGGGCGCAAAATGCTGGTCGCGGGTGAGTCCGCGTTTGAGGTTCTTCACCGGGATCGGGAATTTATCTATCGCCAGATCACAAGCTGCGCCCATCACCACTAAGGTTCCGCCTTGCCTGACAAATTCACGCAAGGCTTCCAATCCTTCGTCGCCGATGCCGCCCCGGTATTCCGGGCGCACGAAACGCGAATTGATGCCGCTTAAAATACTCTGCGGCGCCTGGTCGGGCAGCAAAATCACATCGAATTTATCGCGCAGTTTCCCGGCCTTCACCTCGGCGTTGTGCAGCGTCGTATAAGCGAATTCATATTGCTCCAGGACCCAGCGCGTCCAGCCTTCATCCATGTTCGCCGTCCACGCCTGATACACGCCAAGGCGCGGCGCGCGAATGGGCATCAACCGATTCTTGTTCGGTTCGTCCTTTTCGACGGGCGCATTTACTGCTTTTATGGTTTTGCTTTCGCGCCCCGTCGCAGACCTTGCATCAAAGGCGCGAACCGCAATTCCTGTCGTCCGGGCAATCAGTTCGACCTGCTCGCGCGCGATGTTTGAAGCCGTGATGCGGGTTACGCTTTTGCCATTTTCATTCGTTGCTTGCCATTCAAGTTTAGCGCCGCCTTTCAATAAACGATTAATCGCTCGACTTGAATCTGCGCCCTGGTAGTCAAATTGAAACTCTTTTCCGGCACCGGAAATCGCGCCTTTTTGAACCGGCGCGTCTTCGAGTTTCATCATCATCAACGAATCAGGCAGCGGTTTTTTCACAAATTCGACCTCAACCCCCAACAACATTCCGAGTGACCAAGCCGTCACATCGTAAGGCGGTTCAGGCGGCGCGTTGGGCCCGCGCCGGACTTCCGGGTAGGTCTGACGCTCAAGCATATCTTTCGCATAACGGGCAAAGACCTGATTCATCGGAATGACGAATGAATCTTTCGGATATTTCTTTCCATCCGTTTCAAAATCACCGGTCGCGCGATAGACGTCTACGCCGCCCATCTGCAAACGCTCGACCAAATGATTGGCTTCGCGCGCATCGTGCTGCTTCGTTAAATCAATAACCATCGCGTGAACATCGCCTTGTTTTCCTGCGGTGACGGTGGCGCGATTGACTTCGTAAATTTGTTTGAGCAGTTGTTCGCGCTGGTCGGCAGCCGTCTCTAAAAGCGCCATCGTTGCAATGAGGTCGTAATCAACAATGTCACGCAGCGTCCAACGTCCGCCAAGCCACGGACGCGGATACTCGGTTCGCGCCCGTGTATCAGTGGGCGGCGGCAACGGTTCATTGGGATTTTCCATTTGTCGGCGCATCTGCGCTTGAAAATCTTCGCCGCCCGTTTGCGTGGCGCCCGGTTGCGCGCGGCGTTGGTCAATAGGTGAAGCGATGCGTGCGCTGGCGACTTCGGTTAGCAAACCAACCTGGTTATGCCACCAACCGCTCCAGGCCATCGCTCCTTGCCAGAAATTCGTGTAGGTCGAATTGTAGATAATGCCCTCTTTACCTTCCGCCTCTAAGGCCGCCGCTTGCGCCTGTCCGAAAATGCCATTCCAGCGATAAATCAACGGATGCACATTCGGATTGATGGGGTCGGTCGCCGGCATAACGAAAATTCGCGCGCCGTTACTCCCCTGTTGATGTTCATCCAACCACACCGAAGGAAACCATTCGTGCCACAGAATTTCAGCCGTCATCTGCGACTCTTTCTGGGTAAACATATACATATCGCGGTTGTTATCGTGCCCGACATATTTTTGATAGAGGTAAGGCAAAGGACTCGGTTCAAATTCGCTGTTCACATTTTTGTTGTACCAATCCGTGACCATGATTTGCCCGTCCGGGTTGAGGCTCGGCACCAGTAGGAAAATCGTCTGGTCGAGAATCTTTTTTACGGTCGGAGAATCTTCCGTAGCCAGCCGATGAACCAATTCAATCGCCATTTGCGTTGCGCCGACTTCCGTGGAATGCATGGCGCAGGTAATCATCACCACTGCTTTACCGGCGCGGAAAATTTCATCGCGTTCGGCCGCCGTAGGCGCGCCGCCTTGAAAATAGAGCTTGCGCTCAAGCCCCTTGTAATAATCGAGTTTCTTTAAGGTTTCCGGCGAAGCGATTTCTAACAGCAAAAACGGATTGCCTTCGGTCGTTTTGCCAAGTTCGCGAAGGCGTACCCGGTCGGAATTTTTGGCGACCAGATTCAGGTACTCAACGATTTTGTCCCATCGCACCAGTTTTTTGTCTTCGCCAACCCGATGCCCTAAAAATTTTTCCGGAGTTGGAAGTTGCGCGAGCGCGCTTGCCATTACAGTGAAGATAAAAAATAACGCGGCGGCAATTCGTCGTTGCGTCATGAGCCAGGCCCCTCTCTTTATGGTTTGAAATTGATTGATAAAACGGTCGTTACTATAGCAGCGAGAAGCAAGAGGTGACGAGCGGAAATCAAGGGTGGCGATGGAATAGCAACCTTTATCAACGAGACTCAGCAAACCAATAAAAAATTGAAAGGGTTCATTGTCGGGTGCAGTTAGAAGTGAGATGGCGATTGTTTAACCCCCGGTCGCTCTCGGGAATTCCCTGTGCGGGTCTTTGCGAGAACCAATGAGGGGTGTCTCGCAAAGACCCTAAGCGCCGCTAAGCTGGCAAAATTGTCCTCTTATCACCTCTTCGTCTTTGTCGCAGGCGCTTTTGCGCCACCCGTGTTTAGTGCAACCGGCGCCGGATAACCTTTGTTTTGCAGGGCCGCGATGTCAATGACGACCTCTTTTGCGCCTTTGACGGTGCGCGTCACTTTGCCGCTTGTGGATTTCGATTTGTCGTTTTTAGAAGTGGTGGCATTGTTTTGTCCATCGTTATCGAGCTTGCCCGTGGCATCACGCGACATCTCCTTCAAGGCTTTCAGCACTTGCGTTTGTTCGGCTTCACTGAGGTCTTCAACCGTCAATGCGTATTTTGCCAATACCTGACGAAGATTTTCTTCCGTGTTGGTATCCAAATCATAAATGTCGCGATAGATGTGCAACTTGCCACCTTCAACGACAATGGTTTCGTAACGCAGCTCGACCGGCACCGGATTTTTGAGCTTTACATTTTTAGTTTCGGTGCGGTTTTTGCCGTAATCGGCAATCTCTTTCTCGGTCAGTTGCGTGCCGCCGATGTTGGCCAAATCCTGAATAAATTCACGCAACTGCGCATCCGTCAACCCCACACAACCGTGTGAAGCGAAGCCGCCGATTTTATCAGGACTTTTGCCGCCATGAATGAGCGAGGGTAAACCAATCGGAATTTTCGCAATGCCTAAAGGATTTAATTTGCTTCCGGCTTCAACCTTTTCGCCTACTTTCACTTTGTTCGATGATTCAACCCAGGGTTCATCGGGCGGCACCCAGCTCGGATTAAAAATAATCTCTTTTGCCTGTCGCATACCTTGCGGCAAAGGAAATTCGGGATAGCCCACGCCAACTTTATACGATTTCATCAGCTTGCCGCCGTTAAATACATCCAGGCGATAAGCCGGCGCATTGACGACAATGCGCGTATCCGCAGGCACAGCGTTCCAGGAACTGCTCATCGCTGCTGTCGCCGTGCCGGGGCTTGCCGTTTCCTCAGAGGTTTTCTCATGCCAGTAATCATCCAAAAGCGTTGCCAGTTGTTGGGTTTTATCTTCCCCGATGATTGCGGCCACTTTTTCAGTGGCTTCGCGGCGCGCTTCGTAAGATGATTCACCGGCGTAATCCTCGCCATTCAGCTTTCTGGCATCGCGCGATAATTTCTGCAATTGACTAATCTGGTCAACGCTCAGTTGCAGGCGTTTACGCAAATCGGCATTGAAGTTTTGATTATCCAAAAAGGCTCGCAGCATCGGCAGCGTGAACATCACCACAGGCTTATTGCTTGCCGGTTGGGGGGTAGCCGAAGGCGCTGCGTTCGTATTGGCGGCAGGCGGAAGGTTGGCATTTTTAATCGCCATCTCATTGTTCGCGCTCACACAAGCGAAACTCAGTAACGCCATCGTCACTATCCCGGCCCTGAAGCTGTGCTTAACTTTATTCATTATTTCTCCCTCTAGGTCTTTAACATTTTTAATAATTGATAATTTTAATGATTTGCCTGCCGCTCTCTCATCACTAACGCAGCAAAGGAAATGGATTGATATTGTCTCCATGCCAAATACGTTTCGGGTCTTCAACCGTCCACATGGCAAAATGCAAATGATAATTGCCGCTTCCGGCGTTGCCGGTGTCGCCCACATAAGCAATCACATCGCCTCGTTTAACCGTGCTGCCTTCGGCAATCGTATTGGCATAAGCGTCAAGGTGCGCGTAGTAATAAACGATTTTTCCATCGGTGCCGAGTTGATACAGGGTTTTGCCGCCGCGCTCGCTGTAAAAAATTCTCTTAATCACGCCATCTGTTGCCGCAAGAACCGGCGTGCCTTTTTGTGCCGGTATATCGAGCGCATGATGTGCGCGACCCTCTGAACGTGAATCACCAAAAGAGTCGTAAAGTTGTTCAGGGCGTATGCCGGAAACCGGGATAATCAAATTTGATACGCTACTGGTTGCACTCAGCTTCATGTTTGTACTTGGCGGCGTGGTGACCGCTGACCGGGGCGTTGAATATCCCGACACCGTCTTCACCGTCACAGGCTTCGGTTCAATTCGCGCTTCAGGCGCCGAGGCTTCTGCACGACCAATCCATTCCGATTCCGGCTTGGCCAAAAAGGCCAGCCATAAGGCGAATAATAAACCGAATATAAAAATGAAGGTTAATCCAATACGTTTTAGCATATGTAAAAAACGCATAATCTCTCCTGTCGAATTTGTACGCTTAAATTGAGTCATACAATTTCGATGCTTTCGGTAAGGTGCAAGTCGTATGCCCATTGCATAAAGGTGGGAAGTTGCTTATATAAAGCGGATAAATTTTGCGAAATATCCATACGCATACTGATTGACTCATAATCAAACAGTTCACTGCTGTATTGGCGGCGTACAAAACGACCGTGCCAAGAAATCTTCAACTTTCGTTATCAAGCAAGATGGTCGCAGATAAAAGACCAGGCACGTCCTCTGGGGGAATGCAAAAGTCGGATTGAGCGGCTCGGCAGAATCCCGACATGCCGCCTAATCCGAGGACCAGCTTCTCTCTGGCGACGAAGGACATTCGGTTTATCGAAAACGGCCGGCCGCTAAACAGCAGGTAGATTCTCGGCGATTCATCACCTTTGCTCGTTGACGCAAAAGTCGCGCGCAGCATAGACTAGCGCCAATTCACAATCAGTGGAAACCCATTCGAGGAGAGTACTATGCGTTATCAAAAGCTTGTGAGCCTTTGTCTGGTCTTTATTTTCATCTGTGTATCGGCATCCACTTACGTTGCCCAATCCCCGACCAAGGATGTATCGGCCTTCACGGTTGACGATATGCTTGATGTCGTAAATGTGAATGTCGCCGATTTGAGCGAAGACGGAAAATGGATTGTGGCGACTGCGGCGTCGCTTCGCGACCGCATCGGCATTGATAACCATCGTTTCGGCGACCCGACTTACAATGCGCCTGCGGTTAGCGATGTATGGGTCATTGAAACCCAAACCGGCAAGACACAAAAAATATTTCCGGCGCGGCGTCAGGCGCGCGGTTTTCAGTGGTCGCCCGACGGCAATCGTCTAGCCCTGCTTTTACTTGAAGGCGATCTGTTCAAGCCCATGATTTGGGAACGCGCGACGAATAAACTGAGCGCCATTACGCTACCGCAAGGCAAAATCATTGCCGATAACGGCGAACTCGAATGGTCTGCCGATAGCTCACAACTTTTACTTTCACTGCGGAGCGCGGACTGGACAGGGCGCGCCGGCGATAAGTTTAAATCGCTGACCTCATCGTCCATCGTCGTGCTGTCCGCGAAAGACCCGTTCTTAGCCTGGGAAGATTTGCGCCGTTTAGCCAATATTCGTGCGCTTGCGGTTTATGACGTAAAGAGCGGGCAAGTGCGCGAAGTCGTCGCCGAAACGAAAATAAATTCTTATGACCTCAGCGAAGACGGCACCTTTATTACCTATGCCGAAGACATCACCAAAAAAACCGATTACGACACCATTGGTGGCACCGATAATCAACTGCAACTCGTTCCTGCGACCGGCGGCGCGCCGCGCACGCTTATCAAATCAACGAAGGGCTTAACCCTCATCTGGTCGCGCGACCATCGCAGTTACGCCTACACCAAAGAGGGCGCTATCTTTTTCGCCAGAGTTGATGACAAGGAAGCAAAACAACTCACCGGCAAGAAAGAGGAGAAACCGGCCGACGCTGACAAAAAAGACGCCGACAAATCAGACGATAAAGCGAAGCCTAAAAAAGAGACTTTCAATGCGGTGCGGTTAAGCGCAACAGGCGAAGCCTTGATTGCTTCAAACAAAGAGGGATTATGGTTGATTGATACGGCGACCGGCGCGCGAGAAAATTTCCTGAAGATGAACGAAGAGGACAAAGAAGCGCCGCGTTATCAAGTCAGCGAATGGAGCGCCAATGGGGAAAATATTTATCTCAGTTATGCATCGCGCACGGAGTGGCAACGCGGCTTTGTGCGTTATAACACCAAGACCAAACAGCTGAGCGATTTGATTAAAGACGGGCGCCTCTATTTTGGGTTTCGTTTATCAAAGGCTGAAAACGCGATTGTATTCAGCGCCGCAGAAGGCAATCGCACAGGCGATATTTATGTTGCCGACGCGGAGATGAAAAATATTCGCCGGCTGACCAACACCAATCCGCAACTCGCTAATAAACGACTGAGCAAGACCCAGCTTTTCTCTTATCTCGATGCCGATGGCACGAAGAGTTACGGCGTCGTTTATCTGCCGGTTGATTACCTGCCGGGCAAAAAATACCCGACCGTGTTCAACATCTATGAACAATATTTCGATGATAATTTCAGCGCGACGTTAAATGTTCTCAGCAACAACGGCTATGCCGTCGTGCAGCCATCGGTCAATTTAGAACAAGGCTTTCCGGGGGAAGCCTGGGTCAAGGGGGTAACCGCTGCGGCGAATAAATTGATTGAGATGGGGATTGCCGACCCGGAACGCTTAGGCGTGCAGGGCACCAGTTATGGCGGCTATGCGACCAATCTCTTAATTACTCAGACCAATCGGTTCAAAGCCGCAATAAATATATCGGGCAAAGTAAATATGATCAGTTTTTATACCGATAGCCCGCGACTCGGCGACCGCAACACGCATGCCCCGGAAAAGAGTCAGGACCGCATCGGAGCGACGCTCTGGCAACAACCGCAAAAGTACATCGCGCATTCGGCGATTATGTTTGCCGATAGAATTAAAACGCCGCTGCTGCTGATGACCGGCGAGCAAGACCATAATGTTCCGGCGCGACAGGCGATGGAGATGTATTACGCGCTTCGCCGTTTAGGTAAAGAGGTCGAATGGGTGAGCTATAGCAACGGCGGTCACGGCATGCCGACGACGACGGTTGATGAAGTGCGCGATTATCACCGGCGAATCATTCAGTGGTACGACGACCATTTGAAGGGCGACTTGAAGAAAAAAGGCGAAGACAAACCCGACGCCGGTCAGCAATAACTTGTCGCGGTTGCGGCTTCCCGGTTGAAGGGGGTGCGTCTTTAAGAGCTTGGAGATTATGGTTGGTTCATCAATACCAGTGCCATGGCAATGGTGAGGACTAGACCCAGGCCGGTGAAGGCCAGCCCCATCGCAAAGCTACAACCGGAAACGAACCAGAGCGACGTCGAACTGTTAATTTCTGCGTTCTGCGGATTCTGCGGGTCGTAGATGATATTGACATTTTGCCCGACCGCATACGGCGCCGGATTACTGCCAACCGATGATTTGAAATTGCAGGGTATTCCCGTTGAGGTCGTAAATTGCACGACCGGACAGTAGATATATCCTCTTTGTCCGCTCTCCGTAACCAAACCAGTTACCACTCCCATACCCGGTGCCCACGCGGCAATTTGTCTGCGTCTTTTGATCAGCGCAACCGCGCTGTATATCAAAACCGCTATACCAAGGAAGAAAAATAGGACGCCTACCAACAGTGCGATGATCATTTGATTCCTTTTTTCGGGCAGAGCGAATTTGACCGCTGATCGGGAGAATAGTCAAATTCATTTTTGTAACTCGATTGCCAATCGGGCGACACCAATAAGGCGCCCGAAAAGCATGGGGGAGTGTTAAGATAGGCAATCGAATATTAAAATTATATTTTAACCGCAACTATTGAAAGGGAGTCATGATGAGTCAACCTGTTTATATCAATGCGCTGGGAAAATTTTTACCCGGAAGCCCGGTCTCAAATGACGAGATGGAAGATTATCTGGGTTATGTTGGCGGCAAACCTTCTCGGCTGAAATCACGCATTCTTAAACAAAACGGCATCAAAACGCGCTACTACGCCATTGACCGCGAAGGCCATGTACGGTTTCGCGATTATGAACTTGCGGCACAGGCGGTGCGCGATGCGCTCAGGCATTCGGAAATTTCCCTCAAAGAGATTCAGTATCTGGCGACCGCAACTTCGCAAAGCGATTTACTGGCGCCGGGTTTTGCCAGTCTGGTTCACGGCGATTTGAAAATTCCCGGATGCGAAATCGCTTCGCTCCAGGGCATTTGCGCGAGTGGCATGATGGCGCTCAAGACCGCCCACTTACAAATTGCCGGCGGCGAAAAAACGAACGCGGCGGTCGTGGCCAGCGAATTTACCAGCCGGTTTTTTCGCAAAGGGTTGTTTGAAGAAACACGGGCCTTTCAAGAGACCGGGCGCGTTTCATTCGATTCCGAATTTTTGCGCTGGATGCTCTCGGACGGCGCGGGCGCCGCCATACTTGAAAATCGCCCCAATGCCCGCGGGCTGGCTCTCCGCATCGAATGGATAGATGTGATCTCTTACGCAGACCGTTTCGATGTCTGTATGTACGCGGGCGCCAATAAACTCGATGATAAAACCCTGGGGCGTTCCTGGTATGACTACGCGAATTTTGCCGAAGCTGCACGCGACGGCGCGATTTTGCTGAAACAGGATGTTGAGCTTTTGGAAAACGTCGTCGTGCTCGGCGCCAATCGTTATTTTGAACTCCTGGAAGAGCGCCAGTTTAAAGCCAGTGAGGTGGATTGGCTGGTGTGTCATTACTCATCGCACATCTTTCGCGGCAAGATTATCGAACTCATTACCAAAGGCGGCGCGATGATCCCCGAAGAGCGCTGGTTTACCAACCTCTACACCAAGGGCAATACCGGCGCGGCTTCGGTCTTTCTCATGCTCGAAGAGTTATTCAATGAAGGCCATCTAAGGCCCGGTCAAAAGATTTTATGCATGGTGCCGGAAAGTGGACGCTTTGTGATTTCCTACGCCATGCTCACGGTGGTGGCGCCCGAACCGGCCAATGAAGATTTGCCGATAGACGACACGGAACGACTGCGCCCGGATAGCGCTTTAGATACGCTCGCCGATGGTCAAAGCCCATTTCTCAACCAGGGAGAACCAGCCGACGATAGGGTCGCCGGGCTGACGCGCAGGCTCACGCAAGTCTGGGTTGATTTTGAAACCCGGCTTAATAACGTGCCGATTATTG
>JBIOWC010000495.1:0-9792 GCA_044868105.1 Blastocatellia bacterium | reverse complement strand
ATGACTGCCGAATATAATCAATGAAATTCATACGCACATCTCCATGTTTATATTGGACAAAAATCCACTGGGTTTCTGAAGTCTAGCAGAATTTTTTTCGCTTGGCGCTTTTTCGACAAACAAAAAGAAGAAGGGCGGACAGGGAGAAGAGGTGAAATGGATAAGAAAAAAATGAACAGTGAAACATGAGATATAAACCAAAGGACACTCACCCTTGTTCATCGTTCATCGTTCCGACTTCATCGTTTCTCCCTGCCCCCCTTCTCCCCTTCAAACCGGTCCCTCTATGTCACTAACGACGTGGTCAGGTAAATCGGTTTCCAGCTCCTGCCAGATGAGGGTGTGCCTGGTCTCTTTGAGTAAGCATGAGCCGACCAGAAAGGTGATGGCCGCAATGGTTATCGGATAATACAATCCGGCGTAGATATTGCCGGTCTCGGCAACAATCGCCAACCCGATGAGCGGCAACAGTCCTCCGAAAACGCCGTTGCCAATGTGATAAGGTAGCGATAAGGCCGTGTAGCGAATCTTCGCGGGAAAGGCTTCAACCAGATAAGCGGCAATCGGACCATAGACCATGGTCACAAAGATAACCTGAATGAAGACCAGCAGAATCAGTTTCCAGGCAATCGCACTGGTCATCAAGGTGACGAAATCGCTGTAGGGCAACACCTCTTTGGCGGCTTGCTGCAAGCCGTCAACAAGGGTTTGCGGTTCGAGCGTAATAGCGCCGGTGACCTCATTTTTTTGCGAAGTCGCGGTGATGACATTCGAGCCGGCGGCGGCTTGCATGGCTTTGTAGATGGGCAGGTAGGTAAGGGCTGCGAGCAAACAACCAAGCATCATAATCCATTTTCGTCCGATGCGGTCAGAGAGCGCGCCGAAAAGAACAAAGAACGGCATGCCTAACAGCAAAGCCACTGCAATAATGTGAAGCGCCGAAGTCGCATTAACTTTGAGAATGGTTTGCAAATAAAAGAGCGCGTAAAATTGCCCGGTGTACCAGACGACCCCTTGCCCGGCGGTTGCGCCAAACAGCGACACCAGCACGCGTTTTAAATTATCCCATTGCGTGAAGGCTTCTTTGAGCGGTTTTGCCGAAGTCATTCCCGCGCCTTTGATATATTGAAAAATCGGTGACTCTTTCATCCGCAATCGGATATAGAGCGACACCCCGACAAGAAAAATGGAGATCAGAAAAGGAATGCGCCAGCCCCAGTTGCCGAAAGCGTCTTTACTCATCAGGTTTTGCACTGCGAGGATGACGGCAAGCGACACGAAGAGACCGAGGGTTGCGGTGATTTGAATGAAGCTCGTATAAAATCCCCGCTTTTCATCAGGCACGTGTTCGGCCACATAGACCGCCGCGCCGCCATATTCGCCGCCGAGCGCTAATCCTTGCAAAATGCGAATGAGCAGTAGGGCAATGGGTGCAGCAATGCCAATCGTTGAATAAGTCGGCAAAAATCCAATGAGCGCCGTGGCGCCGCCCATAATCAGCAGGGTGACCAGAAAGGCGTATTTGCGCCCAACCAGATCGCCAATACGCCCAAAGAACAGGGCTCCGAACGGACGCACAACGAAACCGACGGCAAAGGTCGAAAGGTAGGCAATGAGCGCCAGCGTATTGTTGCCCTTCGGATAAAAGAGCGGCGAAATCACCGTCGCCAGGCTCCCGAAGATATAGAAGTCATACCATTCAATCATCGTCCCGACCGCAGACGCAGCAATCACTTGCCAGATTTTATAATCCCCAGTTGTTGCGCGTGCGTTCGGGGCCAGCGGTTTCACTTGCGCGGAAGGGTCTGCCATGTTGGATTTATTCCTCAATTAACCATTTTGATTTCAGACAAGCTGCATAATATGAACAACGATTTCCTCGGTTTAGGCCCAGGGTTTTCATGTCATGCCTGGTGGCTGCGATGCATTCAACAAAAGCGATGCCTCTTGGGCGTTGGAATTTTTATCATTAACCGGAGGGCTTTGCCAGTTTATAACTACGCTTCAACGGGTAAACGCCGCTTGTTAGTTTGCATTGCAAAGAGATAAACTGTCTGGGTAATGCACAGACAAGGGAAAAATAGTTTTGGTGGCACATACCTCTGCAGCAACCTGCACGGCAAAACTGTCTGTTTGAGTTAATCAATAGTCTAAAACCTGAGGTCTTTCAGTCTTAATCAACAACATCGGACATTATTGTTATGGCAGAAGAATTGAAACAGAAAATTCAAGAAGAGCTTAAACAGTTGGAAAACGAGTTACGCACCGAGATTCCGCAAGAGTTAAAGAAGGCGGTAGCGCTCGGCGATTTATCCGAAAATGCTGAATATGAATCGGCGCGCAACCGTCAAGATTACGTTCGCGCCCGGATCGCCAATTTGCGAAAACGCATGGCGGATTTGGCGATGCTTGATGTGACGCGTCTACCGAAAGACCGCGTCGCCTATGGCTCGAGGGTTGAACTGTACGACGTGGATAGCGGCGATGAGATTACCTACAAACTGGTCATGGCGGAAGACGCGGAGATTGCCGAAAACAAAATCTCAACGACTTCGCCGATAGGGCGCGGCCTGATGGGCAAGCGCGAAGGCGAGGAAGTGGAAATCAGCACGCCATCGGGCAAACGCCGGTTCGAGATTGTTAAACTCATCACGGTTCACGACGAAGGATAAAGAATAAATTCTTTACTGTATTGCATCTAAAGTTCGTATTTTTGCATCCGAAATCGCGGCTTTGAATTGCTTGACAATGCGTAGCGGCGTTTGCGATAGTAGCGCGGCTACGCAACGTGTTAGGCCGAAATGAGCGAGGATTAAAAACAAATGATTAGTGATGCCATCGGGGCAGCGTGCAAACGCATCATTGATGCCATCGTGCGCACGCTAGCGCGAAGTCGTATAAACCCGAACGCGCTGACATTCATCGGCTTGCTCATCAACGTCGGCTGCGCGGTGCTGTACGGTTACGGTAAGTTTTTTGCGGCGGGTCTCTTAATGATATTCGCCAATCTCTTTGATATGTTGGACGGACAAGTGGCGCGGCTGCGCGGGCGGGTCACCCAGTTCGGGGCGTTCTTTGATTCAACCATAGACCGTTATTCCGACATTGTGGTTTATGTCGGCATTATGATCTTTTACGCCCGCGATACGGTGGCGCATTCGACGTTGCTGGTGGCGCTTACGGGACTTGCCCTGGTCGGTTCGGTAATGGTGAGTTATTCGCGCGCCCGCGCCGAATCCTTGAATATCCCGTGCAAAGTCGGATTCTTGGAAAGACCGGAGCGCGTGGTGCTGCTGATTATTGCGTCGCTTACGGAAATCGGGCCGCAAAATTACTTTCTCCACAAAATGCCACACGTTTTGTGGGTGCTGGCGGTGCTTTCGCATTGGACGGTGGTGCACAGGATTTATCACACCTACCGTGAACTGAGAGAAGCCGACCGCGCGCAGGTCGAAGCGGCGCAGGTACAACTCAGGAAAGCGCAGCAGGGCGAAAAGGTCATCAGAACCGATTACTCTGTGCAGAATTGATAATTGAAGTACCCTAATCTTTCGATGAACGCTTGAAAGTGATTCGTCGTTAGATGCATTGCAACTTAATATTGGCAGATACAGGAGCGGACTTATAATGCTTTGTCCTTGTTGCGGTGGTGATATTAAACGCGATGTAGTTGAATGCAATTGCGGCGCAAGATTTGTCGGCGCGCCGCTTGATGAAAAGCCCGTACATATTAAAAGCTACGGCCATGTCATGAACACCTTCGGGCTGCTGGCGGTGGTGATAACGGCCGCTTTGGTCTTTACGAAATTTTTCGCCCTCGGCGCCATTCCGGTCATCTGGTACACCTGGCGCTCGCTGAAACTCGCGCGCCATAACCCTGAACAATTTGGCGGCTATAAAGTTTTAGCGCCAACCTTTGCTTTAACCTTAATCGCCAGTTCTGTCGTCGCCGGTCTGACGGTCTCTTATATTCCAAAATTTTTAGAGAATCGTCAGCATAAAAAGATTGCGGCTACAGAAGCCGCGCTCCATCATAAATATGCTCTTTTAGCCGAATATATGCTGGCAAAAGGCACCTATCCTGATACCGAGCAGGAACTCAGAGCCTTTGCCAAAGAACCCCTGCCGCTGGATTACTGGGGACACAATATTCGCTATAGCGGTTCTACAGAGGGCATCGCCAATTTGGATACAGCAATACGCCAAGCGGATACCAATAGTCTGGCTAAGAATGTGGCTTCAAAAAAAGGCAATAAAGAATCCATGGTCGCTCGTGGATTCGGGTTTAATAACTTTGAATTGCGCTCGAATGGTCCTGATGAACTGCCGAATACCGATGATGACATCATTATGAAAGATGGGGTTATTTACACGGCCGCCGAGTTGAAGAATCAAGCGATTAAAGCTTCGGCGAAATAAGTTTTTTGAAATAGATATTTTTGCAGCAGGGCGGGCACACTCGGCCCGCCCTTTTTCATGCATCACGGTTTTAACTCATCAGCTATGTTCAAAAAATTACTCATCGCCAATCGCGGAGAGATTGCCGTTCGCATTGCGCGCGCCTGTCGCGAACTCGGGATCTCGCCCGTTGCAGTCTATTCGGACGTTGACCGCGCCTCGCTGCATGTGCGCGTTTGTGATGAAGCCGTACACCTTGGCGCCGCGCCATCGAGTGAAAGCTATCTCAGTTCAGAAAAAATTATTGAGGCCGCAAAACGCACAGGCGCGCAAGCGATTCATCCGGGGTACGGGTTTCTCTCGGAAAACGCCGATTTTGCTGATGCGGTCGAACAATCTGGACTCACCCTCATCGGACCGCCGGCGGCGGCGATGCGGTTAATGGGGTCAAAGACCAGCGCCCGAACCGCGGCTCAAGCGGCCGGCGCGCCGGTGGTGCCCGGTACGACTTCGGCAATTGCTTCAATTGAAGAAGCCATAACGGCTGCCGACCAGATAGGCTTTCCAGTGATGCTCAAAGCGGCAGCCGGCGGCGGTGGTAAAGGCATGCGCCTTGTTCATTCGCGTGAGGAGATTGCCAGCGCCCTTGCGATGGCCCAGTCCGAAGCGCTATCGAGTTTTAAAGACGCTTCTGTGTATATCGAAAAATATATTGAACGACCGCGCCACATCGAAATCCAACTGCTCGGCGATAAACACGGACATCTGGTTTACCTCGGTGAACGGGAATGTTCATTGCAACGTCGCCATCAAAAAGTTGTTGAAGAATGCCCGTCACCGGTCGTGGACGAGGCGTTGCGAAAGCACATGGGCGAAGCGGCGGTGGCGATTGCCAAAAACGCCGGTTATACCAATGCCGGCACTATTGAATTTTTAGTTGACCAAGAAAAGAACTTCTACTTTCTGGAAATGAATACCCGTTTACAGGTTGAGCATCCGGTTACGGAGTTGGTCACGGGGCGCGATTTAGTTCATCTACAGATTCGCGTTGCAGCGGGCGAAAAACTTTCATTTACGCAAGCCGAAGTCGTGATGCGCGGCGCCGCCATCGAATGCCGCATCTATGCCGAAGACCCCGACAATCATTTCCTGCCGAGTCCCGGCCGCATCAATAAAATCGCGCGCCCGGCGGGACCCGGCGTACGCGATGACAGCGGCATCTACGAAGGTTGGGAAGTGCCGGTCTATTACGATTCGCTGCTGGCAAAATTTTGCGTCTGGGCTGAGACTCGCGAAGCCGCCATTCATCGGCTGGCGCGCGCTTTGGATGAATATCGCATTGAAGGAATAAAAACGACGTTGCCGTTTTTCAGAGCGCTCACTCAAAACCAGGAATTTCAACAGGGCGATTTCGATACTGGTTTCATTGACCGTTTTCTGAATCAAAAAAAGAGTGCCAGCGACCGCGTCGCCAAAGAAACCTCGCAAGAGCTTAAAGACCTGGCGAGCATTGCCGCCGTTTTGCACCGCAATGCCAAAGCTCAACCAACCAGCGCCGCAACGCCTCAACAAACAGCAAGTCGTTGGAAATTGAGCGGCCGTCTGGCGCGTAGACTCTAACTTTTTAATCAATCCGATTTCGGAAATCGGGATTCACCTGTGGTTTGAATCCTGAATCCTGAATCCTGAATCCTCAAATGAAATACGAAGCGGAAATTGACGGACAATCAATCAGTTTGGAACTGGATGAAAAAGACGGACGCCTTTTTGCGCGGGTTGATGCTCGTCAATACGATATCGAAGTCCAGCATCCCGAAGATGGCGTCTATTTATTTTTTGTCGGCGATAAAATATATGAGCTTCGCGTTGCCGTTTCAGAAAAAAATTTGATGGAGGTTGTGGCGCGCGGCAACACCTTTGCGGTTCGCCTCATTGACCGCAAACACTGGCGCATTGGCGCAGAGCATAGCGCTGACGGGCGCAAGCAACTGCTTGCGCCGATGCCCGGCAAAGTGGTTCGCGTTTTACTCGGTGAAGCGGATGAAGTGGAAGCCGGGCAAGGCGTTGTCATTGTCGAGGCCATGAAAATGCAAAACGAAATCAAATCTCCCAAAAGCGGACGCGTCGTCGAGATTCGCGTGAGCGAAGGCGAAACCGTCACCGCCAATCAGGTTTTAGCCGTTGTCGAATAACCGGACATACCATTTCGTTTAACCATACACTGAATTCCGTCTTTCACCCCTCATTGGCAAAAAATCACGTCCACAAAAAACCTTGATTTTATTGGCTTTTCTGGCTTTTTTAAGCCCATAAGGCGATTTGGCACAGCGCTTGTTACTATTCTTGTTGCCGCAAACAAAAGAGCGTTTGCCAGGCAGGGAGGAAAGGAAAAATGGGATATTACAGCTTGATTAAAAAATCTACTATCACGTTGATTGCGCTTTTCACGATTGCGATTGGCGCCAGCGCACAAACTTATAACCAACGCTGGGATCGTAACCAGGATGACCGCTGGGATCGCGACCGCGATTACCGCAACGACAGAGATAACAATCATCAAAATGGCTGGACGAGAGAGCGCACCAGAACCTTTGCTGAGATGTTCGGTTATCGTTTAGCTTTCAACGAATTTCAAGATGCGATGAATAATGGTTACTCACCGAGAGAATTTAGAAATCAGTCGAGTTACAGAAACGATACCACCGGCTGGTTCAACTGGATGGGTTTCCGCGAAGACTATCGCAACAGCTTTCGCAAGGGTTACGAAAACGGTTTCAGAGATGTAACCAATTATCGTCGGGCTCGCTATACGCGCCCGGAAATTGAACGGGTGCTCGGCGCGAGAATGAAAGATATTTATCCGCGAGAAAAATATTCCGATGACGATTACTATAACGACAGCTATAACAATGGCAGCTACAACGGTGGCTACAATGGCGGCTATGGTAATGGGGGCGGCTATTCGGGTTCGCGTTATAGTCGTGAAGAGATTATTCGCGTCGCCTCGCAGAATGCTCAACAAGATGGTTTTCGTCACGGGCAAGAAGATGCGCGCCGCAATCGCCAGTACAACTTTCAGGATTCCGATGGGTTCCAAAGAGCAACAAATGGTTATCGTTCGGAATTTGGTAACCTGCAAGTTTACCAGCAAGCGTATCGCGAGGGTTATCGTCGCGCCTATGAGGAAGGCTATCGCAGCATTAGACGTTGGTAGTTTTCCGGTAAAGAACTAAAGTTGTCTCCTATCCGCGCAAATTGTTTTAAGAGTCGCGCTGTCCGATGCAGCGCGACTCTTTGTGGTTAGCGGTCTCTTTTCTATTGAAAGCGGTCTTGAATCGCTCAAGCAGGCGTGAGATAGTTAGCCCTTGACCGAGAAAGGAAAATCATGTCCGAACAATCCGAACAAAAAGAGAAGCTTAATCTTCAGCTTCATTACACCTTAGTCTGTGAAGATGTACGACTAGAGATGAATCATAAACTGAGTTTGATGGGACTATTTTATGCGATACAGGTTCCGCAAATGCCAGTTACGCTCCTGAAATTAGTTATCTTGAATCACTGGTCTGGCGAAGGACAGTTCCTTTCCGAAGTCCGTATTCTCTCGCCCGACCGCACGCAACCGATAGCCGTTTCGCCGCCATCGCCTTTTGAAGTTCCGCCGAATGGGTTTGCCGACAATGTCACCATGTTTGCCAATATTAATTTTCCGACAACCGGCAATTATGTGATTCAAACGCTCATTAACTCAAACCTCTTCGCAGAGCAAATTCTTGCGGTGACGGATATGTCCAATCAGCAGCAGTCCATGGTCTCTTCCGAAACGATTCAATGAAAGCGATGCAATGCAGAAAGAGCAATTGCTTAATTCATTAGGTGAAGAAGCGCGTGAGGCATTGGAAAACGCCAAGCGCTTGGCTTTGTGGAAAGGGGGTCTGCTTACCCCGCTGCACTTAATGATAGCGCTGCTTGAATACCTGATGGCCGCCTCTCATCAAGTGAGCAGTGAACCGGCTCGTTTGTTGCAAGCCGCCCACGAAATTCTTACCGCCAGGTTTCCGCGGCCTTATGAAGGGGCTTCGATTACTATTACCAAGGAAACCCAGCGGGTCATCTCTGAAGCCAATGAAATCGCTAAAGCCGGAGGCGGGCAATGGGTTGCGCCACTGCAGCTGTTACAGGCAACAATGGAGAGCCCCAATGTGAAAGAGGCGTTGTTTGATGCTCCCCTGCGCGAAGCCGCGCTTAAGGTCATCGAAGAAAACCTTCAACCCGCCTCGCCGAGTCCATCGGTCAATGAACCACACGAAGTTTTCTCCTTAAAAGAGCCGGCGGCAAAAGGGCTTGCAAAATCACCCTTGTCAGGCGTGCTGGCAGAGTTTTGTTCGAACCTTGCGGATGAATCTTTAATGAATTCGGCGCACCAGTTTGTTGGGCGCGAGCGCGAAATGACCGCCGTCTTGGAAACCCTGTGTCGCAAACTTAAAAATAATCCCTTGTTAATCGGCAAACCGGGAGTTGGCAAAACGGCGCTGGTGACGGCCGTCGCCTCGCGTTTGTGTGAAGGCAAGGTGCCTTTGCGGCTTCAAGGCAAGCGGGTCCTTGAAGTCTCGCGTCTTCGCTTGCTTGCCGATGCAAAATTTTCAGGCGACATCGAAGAGCGGTTGAAACAATTGATTGAAGAAGTGAAGCGCGCCGGGGATGTGATTCTCTTCTTTGATGAAATACATACTTTGTTGAATGCAGGCGGCGCGGGGGGCGTTGGCGACATTGCCAATCTTCTCAAGTCTTCACTGTCGAAGGGCGAGATAACCTGCATCGGCGCCACGACCTTATCGGAATACTACAAATACATTGCTCGTGATGAAGCCTTGGCCAGGCGTTTTAGTACCATCACCATCGAAGAGCCTTCACCGGAAGAGACTAAGCGGATTTTGATGGAAGCGCGGGTGGCCTTTGAAGCGCATCACGATATCAAGATTGATGACGCCGCCGTCGCTTTGATTGTTGATTTGGCCGACCGCTATTTACAGGCGCGCAGTTTTCCCGACAAAGCTTTCGATTTGATGGACAAAGCCGCAGCCAAAGCCACGCTTGCCGGGCAGGCAATTCTATTGCGTGACTGCGTCACCGAAGCCTTATCGGAAACCACCGGTTTGCCGCTTGAAATCATGAATGAAAATCCAGCTGAGCGGCTCGACCGCCTGGAAGCGTTTTTGAACGCTTTGGTGCCCGGGCAGGCGCGGGCTTCGCGCGATATTGCCCGCGTCGTTCGCCTTGCGAAATTGCGTTTGGAACTGCGCCCCGAAAGACCCGATGGGGTTTTTCTATTCGTCGGCGTCGAAGGCGTCGGCAAACATGAAATGGCGACGGCGCTGGCGAAATTTCTTTATGGCT
>JBIOWC010000494.1:0-4626 GCA_044868105.1 Blastocatellia bacterium | reverse complement strand
CAAAAAAGACCAGAAAGAGTATGACAAGAAAGTAAAAGAGGCTGAATCGGTCAACTCGTCTTATAAAGCATCCGTAGACCATTACAACACCGGAGTTGGTCTGATGGGGCAGAGCAACTATGCCGGCGCCTTATCGGAATTTGAAGCGGCAACCGCCGGTATTGACCCGGCGAATATGACGAAATACCCCGACTTTAAGCGCATCAACTATAAAGCCAGGGCCAACGTCGCCGAAGCCAGTTATCAAATTGGCGTTGATAAATTCAACAAGAAGATGAAGCCGGAAGCAAAAGCTGATTTTGAAAAAGCCGTTGCCAATGCTTCACAGGCTATTGAGTTGGCTTCGACGGATACGGCCGAACCCAATCTCAATAACGACTTGCTGGTCTACTATGGCATCTACGCGAAAAACGTCATGCTCTTATTGCAGTTTTACGGAGCCACCGACCAGCTCGACAAAGCCATCGCCACGTTTGACAAAGCCGCCGCGATTGATGCGACCAATAAAAACAAATGGGGCGTGTGGAAAGCGGATGCTTATCGTCACGTCGGCGATTCGGAAAAAGCCGCTGCGGCTTACAAAGCCGTGCTCGCCGCAGACCCGAACAACATTGATTCACTCTACGGTTTGGGACTCACATTAATCGCTTCGCAAGAGCGCAATGTGATTCAGGAAGGCGCCAACGCTTTGGGCGATTTCGTTGCCAAAGCGCCGCCCACCGACAAACGGATTCCAGACATTAAAGAAGCCCTGGAAGCGGTGAAAAACGCCTACAAGATTGAAGCCGAAAAACCGGCAAAGCGCAGCACCAAGGGGAAACCTTAACCGGTGGTTTAGCAGGTTTTTGCTCAGCTGATTTTAATAGCCATGCTCGCTTCACAAAGAGCATGGCTATTTCATTCACCGGGGCAGAGGGAAGAGGCAAAAACCATCTGCAAAAGCCGCTTTGCCCGCTCAACTCGAAGCTCATCTTTGACCTTTTTAAGCAAGCTTTTTACGATGGCGAGGTCAGCTGATGGACGGCATTTTTATTAGTCTCGCTTTGATTCGCCCCCTAAAAATTGTCATAATGGCAAACTCAAGTTGAGCGCTCCCACAATCCCTTCAAAAAATCGCAGAAGGAAAGTTGATGAAGAAAGTGGTCGTCAGCCGCATAAGTTTTACGGCGCTTATTTTTCTTATTATCCTCGCTTTTTTAATTGCGCCTGCGAACTGGCAAAAATTTGTTCGGGCGCAAATCAGCACGCCTCAGGAACGCTTAAACCAGTCGCGCCTGCGCGATCAACAGCATCGTGAACTGAAATCGCGTTTAACGGCGGGCGATGCCGGTTTATTTCAACTCTCGTTAACCGAACTCTCCAGACTCGACGAGCCGGGTACGTTGGCGCTCTGGCAAGCGGCGCTTAACGTAGAAAACCCGGCGCTGAAAGAGCCGGCTTGGAACGCCTATCAAAAAGTCAGGCTCGACCTTGAACGTAAAGAATTCATTCCTCAGGTGGCGCGCATCCAGGCTTCGGAAGACGAAGTTTTGCAAATCGCCAGACTGAGCGGACTCGAAACCGATATCTGGTCTTCGACCAATAATGAAACGATTGCCGCCGCGCCGCTGTATCTGCTCGCGGAACTCGCCGCCTCGGGAGCGGGTTATACGGTTCTCTATGATTCGGTTGTTGAATTTCAACGAGCGCTGAAAAGCGGTGACGGAGAGGCGCAGGCCCTGGCCTCGGCGCGCGCGACTTATCGCCCCGAAAGGCCCGTGCAGGTTCGCATTGCCGTCATTGATTTAAATAAGAAATTCGTACCGGCGGCAGGCTATTCGGATTGGCTTGGCGATAGGGAAAACTTGCTCATAGCCAACGACCAATTTCTCGCTTACCTGGATGTCTTCACCGCTGACGCCTCGCCCGAGAGCCTGGGTCGCTATATTGGTGAGCGCTACACCAGGCGCGGCTACCGGCTTGCAGGTTTCTACACGGAGCAAGAGTTTACCCGGCAGGTGGAAAAATATTTTCCCGGCAAATCCTTCAACTTGAATCATCGTTCATCAGTAAACCGTGCACCGGGAAACCTTGACGCGGCAACGGTCGCGCCGGATGGTTTTGAAGGGCGTTACCACAGTTATGAAGAGACGTTGACCGAATTTACGGCACTCGCCCAAGCCAATCCGACCCTGGCGCGTCTGGTTACCCTCGGGCAGACTTACGAAAATCGCCAGATATTTGCGCTCAAAATCAGCAAGGATGCGATCACTGATGATTCGACAAAACCCGATGTTTTAATCACCGGTTGTTACCACGCTCGCGAGTGGATTTCCGTTGAAGCGCCGGTCTATTTTGCCAATCAGTTAATCAGTAAATACGCGACCGACGACAATATCAAATATATGGTTGACCACCTGCAAATCTGGATTGTGCCGATTGCCAATCCGGACGGACTGGTTTTCAGTCAATCTACCGATTTGCACGACGGCACCAGCTTCTGGCGCAAAAACCGGCGCCCGATTACCGCCGGCGGCGATTGTAATTCGGCAGTAGGCGTTGATTTAAATCGCAACTTTGATTTTCAGTGGCGCTTAAACGGCGACCAGCCTTGTCCGCAAACCAGAGATGACGTGGGCGCCAGCGACGACCCGAATAACGAAGTCTTTCGCGGCGTCCAGCCGGAAAGCGAACTGGAAATCCGCGCCTTGAAATCTTTGATGGATAATCCGGCGCGCCATTTCAGAGCGCAGATAGATTATCACAGCTATTCGCAACTGGTGCTTTACCCGTGGAGCTATCAACAAGGTGCGGCTCCTGATGCCGGGACGCTCGCCCTGCTGGCAAAAAAGATGTCCGACGAAATAAAAAAAGTTGACGGGAAAATCTACACCCCTGAGCAATCGCAAAAGCTTTATATCACCACCGGCTCGTCGTCGGATTATGCTTACAGCCGCGCCCAGGTTGCCGCGCCTTTTACGATTGAGATGCGTCCGACGTGTTGTGATTTTGCGGTTCCCGAAAATCAGATAGAGGTGACCAACGAAGAGAATTGGGCGGGCGCAAAATCCCTGTTGAACTGGACCACGGCGCCGCCGATTCTACAAAGCGTGCAGGCTTATCAACTCGAAGGCGATGGTCGATTTTCCAAGCGCGTCTATTCAGCCAGTTGGAGTGAAACAGGCGGTGCGCGGACCTTGAATGTTGACGCGCGCTTTCCGGGAATCGAGGTCGGGCGTTTGCAAGTGCGTTTGCAATTTTCAAAACCCATGGATGCGACACAAACGCCGCAGGTTTTTCTGGGGCGCAACGCGGCAATTGATGAACTGAGCGCCGCGTCTATTGACGCCACCGAAGGCTGGCAAAAGACTGTTTATCAAAACGACACCTGGATAGGCGAAGTCGCCATTCCGCAAGACGGCGATACGACGAACGCCTGGCGATTATCGGTTTCGGCTATTGACACGGTGCCTTTTAAATTGGACGCGCAACCCGAAAGTTTTGCCACCTATGGCGTCGGCACCAACAAATGGCAGAACTACGAAGAGCAGGATGGCAGCGGCACCAGCGGCGGCAAGGATATCAAACACATGCTCGCGCCAACCATGGAAGCCAACACTTACACGCTGGTTGTGGCGTCGCCCAGTGGCGGCGAACGCGTTGCCGGAGGCGATACCTATACCGTCGCCTGGACGCTTCCGAAAAATTCGGGATTTATTCCAGCCAGCCATGAAATTCAATATTCAAGTGACGGCGGATTCAGCTTCCGCCCGATTCTGCAAAATATCTTCGGCACGGTTGAGAAGGCGCAAATCACTTTGCCGCAGAGCGCCACATCCAAAGGGCGCATCCGCGTCTATTCCCGCGAGGTGCTATTCGGCAATATCATCTATGGCGATAGTCAGGCGGATTTCACTATCGGCACCAATGTTGGCACCGGCATGGAGATAAAATTTATTTCATCCGAGCGCCTTGATCAGACGTGGACGGATTCGCCTTTCGATGAGCCGAATTTCGTCGCCAGCGGCGCCATGCGGTTGGCGTTGACGCTCGATATCACGAATCGCGGCACGGTTGCCGTGGCCAATCCCTTCTTGCGGGTGGCTGAAGTGTCGAGAGCCAACGTCTTGCTGTCGCGCGACCGCACCTCTAAGCAGGTGGTCGGAGCGCTGCAGACCTTCGATGTCGGCAGCGATAATCTGCTCACGCCTGGCGAAACCGTGCGCGTGCGTTTAGTCATCGGCGCCGTGAATAAAAAGCGCTTCACCTTTTCATTGAACCTCTACGGTGTGGCCTCGGAGGGCACGATTAGCCCGGCGGCTCCCGTCGTGGTTTGGGACAACAAAGTGAAAAGCAAAGGTCTATAGGTTTTCGCAATCTGCAAATCTTCACCCTCTCGCGAGATTTGCCTTTCGTATAAGGTAACGTTGTCCGACAACGCTTAAATTGTTGCTCGTCCACCTTGCGGCAATCGAGATGTTGTCGGCGGCGCAATCCCCAGAGGTTCAAGCGAGGTCATATGGCATCAGACTCTTGGTTATTTTTAACCTATGGTATTGGTCTGTTTTTTCTCACCCTCAACAGCAAGTACGTCCAAGACCGGAATTATTTGCGGCAGGCTTGGATCACTTACATCTGTTCTATCTT
>JBIOWC010000493.1:0-6845 GCA_044868105.1 Blastocatellia bacterium | reverse complement strand
CGCCATATAGATTTTGATTTCCTGCTTCTCTTGTTCAACGGCAAACTTTGCTTAGGTGAGGCTCGTGGGTTTTGCACACCTTCAATCAGCAAACCCCTAGCCCCCACTGTGCCCCGCATTGTAAACCATGAATAAAACAAACAACAAAGCCTTTCGCGAATTCGCTGCGAAAGAATTTCATAGCACAGCGAATTTTTTTCATACTTGCACGCCGGCCTTTCAACCGAGACGGATTTCTTTGGCAATTTGGCGCTCAGGTTTAATCAACCGCCACGAAGCGCCCGCGTCGCCCGAAGGCTGAGGTCGCGCGCGGGGTAAACCAATCATTGAGACCCGGCTTCACCCGCAGATTCTACGGGTGATTTTACAACCCGCGTTTGTGCGTCCCGGCTGGTGAAGCGTTCGCCATCCAAGGTCGCCGGTCGCCCGGAAATTTAGGCAAACTGAAATTTATTCAATGAGAATATTATTGGCACGGCTGCTTATGGCATAGCGCTTGCCGAATCATCGGTTCGCAATTTGATAAGCAGGGTTCTTACTCCGCTTCAAGCGGCGCGACCTATCACCAGGATTGGTGATGGAAGAGAGCCGGATAAAAAATTTGCGTGCGAGAAAGCGCAAGCAAAAAGCGAAGAAGATAGCCAACCATGCCAGATTGTGTAAGAAAAAGTAACTCACATTGCGACCCTCAAGTTTATCAGTTGCAATGCGAGCTCTAGCCCCTTCAGTAATTGAAGACAACCGGCAACTCGCCATTCTAATTTTGCCACCACCCTTAGACTGGCGTTCAATCTATCTGCAATAAGAGGAGAATCAACGTGCGGCAAAAAATCTTTTTGCGCCTTGCAGCGCTGTTTCTAATGCTCGCAGTCACGAGCAACCTGGTTCCGGCTTTTGCGCCCGTCGTGGTGACCCTGAATCCAACCAGCTTTACAACCCCCATCAACGGCACGCGACAATTATCCGCACAGGTTAGCGGCGCGACCAACCCCGCCGTAACCTGGAGCGTCAATAACATTGTCGGTGGCAACGCAACCGTCGGCACCATTGACAGCACGGGCAAATATACGGCGCCGGCCATCCCGCCCGCCGGGTGGACGGTGACCATCAAAGCGACGAGCGTTGCTGACGCGAGCGCTTCTGCGACCTGTGTGGCGACGGTGCGCTATCAAATTCCCCGCGCCGATTCCGTGTCCCCCGCGACGCTGGCGCCGGGCCCGTTCACCTTGACGGTCAACGGCAGCCGTTACGTCAGCGGCGCACAGGTGCTCTGGAACGGGTCGCCGCTTGCGACCACCTTCGTCTCTTCGACGCGGCTCACGGCAACCGGCACGGCAACCCAACTCGGAAATTTCTTTGTCAGCGTCGCTAACCCTGGTCCTGAGGCGGTTTCATCCACGCTTACCGTTACGGTGTCATCCAATCTCGCGGTCACAATTTCACCGGCGGCGGCCAACTTGGCGCTCGGCGCAACGCAACCCTTTCAAGCCTCGGTTACGGGCAGCACCAATCAAGGCGTGACCTGGAAAGTCAATGGCACAACCGGCGGCAATACGGCAAACGGCACGATAACCCAGGCCGGGCTTTACACGGCGCCGAGCGCGCTTCCGGCTTCGCCGAGCGTAACCATCTCTGCGGTGAGCGTCGTTGACGGACTCACACAAGGAACAGCAACCGTCACCTTTCAAGACCCGCTGACCATCACCTGCGGCCGCTTCCTTGAACAATCAACCTTTGGCCCAACCCCGCAACTGATGGCGCACGTCCGCCAGGTCGGCATTCAAGCTTTTCTTGATGAACAATTCGCCACGCCGGAATCGGCTTGGCCGCCGCTCAGTTCCGCAACGCGGTCAAACGCCGTGACCAGTTTTTTCTTGAATGCGGCAAATGGACAAGACCAGTTGCGCCAGCGCCTGGTGCACGCGCTCAGTGAAATCATCGTCATTTCGATGAACAAAAACACCAACGGCAACGAGATTGTGCCCTGGCTTCAACTGCTCAGCCGCAATGCCTTCGGCAATTATCGAACCTTGCTGCGCGAAATTACCATTGATGCTTCGATGGGCAAATTCCTTGACCTCGCCAACAGCGTCAAGCCCGGCCCAAACAGCGGCGCCAATGAAAATTATGCCCGCGAGTTGATGCAACTCTTTTCCATAGGGCTTTATGAATTGAACCCGGATGGGTCGCTCAAACTTGACGCGCAAGGGCAGACCATTCCCGCTTACACCCAGGAAGATGTGCGACAACTGGCGCTCGCGCTCACCGGCTGGACTTACGGCAACGCCTCAGGGATTTCGCCGCAATCCATCAACTCAAATTATTATCCGGGACCGCTGCTGCCGATTCCCGCAAATCACGATACGTCGCTAAAACAGCTTCTCGGACAGCCCTTGCGAGGGCGAACCATTTTGGCCGACCTCGATGGCGCGATAGACGTTATCTTCAATCATCCGAATGTCGGACCTTTCATTGCCACGAGGTTGATTCGCGCGCTAGTGACGAGCAATCCGAGTCCGGCTTATATTGCGCGGGTCGCCGCCGCCTTTAACGACAACGGCGCAGGGGTGCGCGGCGATATGAAAGCGGTTATTAAAGCGATCCTCCTGGACGCAGAAGCGCGCAACGATGCGCCGGCGGCGAATTTCGGCCGGCTGCGCACGCCTGTCCAACATACCATTGCGTTGATGCGGGCGCTCAGTATCCCAACGGGCGACCCGTCGCAGTACGCTTATATTTATTACAGCATGGGCGAAGGGATGCTCGATGCGCCATCGGTGTTCGGGCATTACTCGCCCATGTTTCGCATTCCGCGAACCTCGCTTTTTGGTCCCGAATTTCAAATCTATTCGGCGACCGATGCCATCAATCGCGCCAATCTGTTCTATTCATTTTTCTACAATCCCTGGCCCATCAATCCGGCGTTGCAACCCTTTGTCAATGTTGCCGGCAACTCGGCGGCGCTCGTCAATGCGGTAGATAACGCCCTGCTTTACGGCCGAATGTCGCCCCAGATGCGAACGGCGATTTTAAACGCCTTGCCGGCCATGTATGACGACAACCAACGGGTGATGACCGCGCTTTATCTGGCGGCCACTTCGGGCGATTACTTAATTCAACACTGAACCCACAGAGAGGATTGATTATGAATAAACAACAGCGGATTTCTCGTCGCAATTTTCTGCAACTGAGCGCCAGCTTCGGCATGATTGCGGCGCTCGGCCGCTTCAATTTAACGGAAGCGGCGCAAGCGCCCGATTACAAAGCCCTGGTCTGCGTCTTTATGTTTGGCGGCAACGATGGGCATAACCTGGTCGTGCCGCTGGCGGGCGCCCAATACAGCGCCTATCAAACGGCTCGCGGGGCGCTCGCTTTGCCGACCAATCAGTTACTTCCGGTCACTGACCCGACGCTTGGACAGTTCGGTCTGCATTATGGAATCCCTGAACTGCAAACCCTGTTTCAACAAGGCAAGATGGCGGTTCTCGCCAACGTCGGCAATCTGGTGCGTCCGACCTCTTACGCAGACTTTCAAGCGGCCAATCAACTTCCCGTGCAACTGCGTTCTCATTCTGACCAGGTGGCGCAAATGCAAACCGGTTTTCCTAACGCGTCGGGGAGCACGGGCTGGGGCGGGCGCACAGTTGATTTAATGCAACCAATGAATGCCGGCACCAGTTTTCCGGTTTCCATTTCAATGAGCGGCAATGCGCTGTTTTGCACCGGCAGCGTGGTGCAGGCGGCGGCCTTGCAACCGGGCAATGAACTTGACCAGGATGCCATGTCGCTATGGCCCTCGACGGCTGCGCAAGCGCGCGCGCTGGCGCAACAACAAATCGTTTCGCAAACGAGCGGCAACCAGATGGTTGATGCCGCAAATAAATCTCTGGCCGATGCCCTGGCTTTGAATCCTTTACTGAAAGCCGCTTCCGGCAATCCGCCGTTTACCACACAATTTCCTTCGACCTCGCTTGGCAACCAGTTAAAAGAGGTGGCGCGCATGATTGGGCTGCGTTCGCAACTCGGAGTCGGGCGACAGGTCTTTTTCTGTTCGCTTGGCGGTTTCGATACGCACGGCGGACAAGGTTATCAGCAATGGGACTTGCTCAGACAAGTGAGTCAAGCGGTAGCGGCTTTCTACGATGCGACCGTGCAAATGGGTGTTGGCGGCAATGTCACGACCTTTACGCTGTCGGATTTCGGACGGACGCTGCAACCCAGCGGGTCAGGCTCGGATCACGGTTGGGGCAATCATCATCTGGTGGTTGGCGGCGCCGTAAATGGCGGAAAACTATTCGGCACCTTTCCGCTCATGACCAATTACGGGAACTTCAATTCCACGAATGATGACTATGCGGACACGCGCGGCGTGTTGTTGCCGGGGCTCTCGCTGGTGCAATACGGCGCGACGATGGCGAAATGGTTTGGCGCAAGCAACTCCCAACTGGATTCTTTATTTCCCACGTTGAGCAATTTTGCGTTGCGCGACATCGGCTTCCTGCCGTGATTCAGCAGGAGAAGGGGTGAAAAGTGAGCTGGTTACTGGAAGTGCTGGCGCCGGTTATTTGATTTGGATGTGCGAAACCCTATGGCGAATGGCAATTGGCTATACGGGCGGCCGCAAGAACCTTGGTGATGCGCTTCGGCGAGATGCTCTTTGAGGAGGTCGTTAGGGTAAGCGGGTTCAGGGAAAATCAACGAGGTGGGTGACCACCTTGGAGTTTCCCCGCTGATCAGGCTAATGGAGCCGATCAACGCGGATGCTTGACCCTCAACATCAAGGCGTATGCTAGACCCTCACGGATAAGGTGACTGCTTGATTATTAAAAATCCGCGTGAACCGGCAGCCTCCGCCCGATCTGCGGGGAAGTTAACTTCTGGCCGCAAGCCCGGAGGTTTTCCATTACGAGCCTTGACCCCTGCGCCCGCCTTTTAGTAACCCGATGCTTAAGCGGCTCTACCTTGTGTGATGCCGTTTAAGCATCCTTTACCCCTTCTCCCTCTTCTCCGCGTACTGGCCATATCCTTGACCATCCATAGACAATATGTTTACTATGCCTGTCTGATTTTCCCAACTCTCAGGACAGGCACATGCTCTTGATGAACCATAGGCTTATTGTAGCCAAACGGTGCATGAAGCATCCGTGAGGTTAAAGGGTTCAGCGTTCGATTATCTACGATTAAAGATTCGGCAGATAACAATCCTAGGCTCTGAAGTTTTGCTCAAAAGGAGATGAATATGCGACGTTGGCTGTATCTGTTTGCAGCAATTTTTACGCTGACAAGCAGTTTTATTTTTACCCCTTTACTTTCTAACAAAGCGGTGGCTTTCAATAAAAATGACCTTAAAGCCGGGCGCGCAGCGTCCAAACAGGAAGCGCACGATATTAAAATAACCCCTTACGGGCCGACTCAAGAAGTCATTGATGCCGCTAAAGCAAAGTTGCCGAAACATCCGGCGGTACAAGCTTACCTGAAAGGCGCGCAATCGCGGCTCATCTCTTTTGAACTTTTAGATGGCGAAAAAGTCAACGGCAACATCGAACCGCCCAACGGCTATCGCGCCTGGTTTTACGATTACACGCATAATCGCGCGCTGATTGCGACCGGGCGTTTCGACAGTGCGGCGGTCACCGTTGAACCAACGCTCGTGCAACCGGAACCCAGCGAAGAAGAGTTTAAAGCGGCGGTTGAAATGCTCTCGGCTAAAGACGCGCGACTTGGCGCGGCGCTGCGCAATCAAAGCGTCACGGCTTACGAGCCGATGCCGCCACTGATTAACGGTTCGGCTGAGGCCGGAAAAGTTGACCGCACGATTGCCGTGGGTATCTCATCGAAAGACGGCAGCTTTGCGCGTGAGATTGTCGGGGTAAACCTGGTTCGGCAAAATGTCGTTCGTTTTGCCAACAACGCGCCGCCGACGGCGATTGCCGCGCCGACCGCCTGTGGTCCGCCGCCCGCCGGTCAAGGCACAACGCCGCGTGGAACGGCCGGCTCGTTCAATATCGTCATCAGCCGCTCAGGAACGGAAATCTGGAACTTCACCGTCATCAGACCGTCGGCCTCTTCGGGCACACGGGCTTCGGGTATCGAAGTGCAGAACGTCAATTATCTGGGTAAGCGCGTCTTGACCCGCGGACACGTGCCGATTCTCAATGTTCAATACGACCGCAACCTTTGCGGACCTTATCGCGATTGGAGCTATCAGGAAGATATGTTCCAGGCTACGGGAACGGATATCGCTCCGGGCATTCGCCTGTGTACGAGTCCGCCGCAAACCATATTAGAAAGCGGCACGGATACCGGCAATTTTCGCGGCGTTGCCGTCTGGGATGACCGCGAAAAGGTGCAACTGGTCACCGAGATGCAAGCCGGTTGGTATCGTTATCTGATGGAATGGACGTTTACCGACGATGGCGTGATTCGTCCGCGTTACGGGTTTGGCGCCACCGATAGCAGTTGCGTTTGTAATATCCACAACCACCATGCTTATTGGCGGCTTGATTTCGATGTGGTGACCGCAGCCAGCAATTCGATTACCGAGTTTAAGCCCAGCGCAGAGCCTGAAAAGTTAGGTAAAGAAGGCATGCGCCCTCGTCTATTCGGTTCAAACCAGACCTGGGTTATTGATAGTCTGGGCGCCACCAACGGCGAATCGGTGCTTATCGTACCCGGCGAAAATGACAGCAACTACAATAAGTATGCAAGAGGCGACGTGTGGGTTCTGCTCAATAAAGGGGGCGAGATTGATGATGGGATAAATTGCACATCGGGTTGCAACACCACCATCCAACTAGATTCTTTCATCAATGCCGAAAGCATTTTAAACAGCGACATCGTTATTT
>JBIOWC010000492.1:0-12434 GCA_044868105.1 Blastocatellia bacterium | reverse complement strand
GGTGCGTGTTACCGGCGCTTGAAGCGGCAATCAAAACCGGCGTGGTTGACCGCAACCGCGTAGCCATTCACGGGCATTCGTGGGGCGGCTATCAAACGGCTTTTTTAGTAACCCAGACCGACGCCTTCAAAGCGGCGGTTGCGGGTGCGCCGCTCACCAACATGATTAGCATGTATAGCTCAATCTATTGGAATTCGGGTTCGGCAAATCAACCGATATTCGAGAGCAGTCAGGGACGGTTCACCAGCGGTTACTGGGATAACCTTGACGCCTATGCGAGAAACTCGCCGGTCTATCACGCCAAGAATGTCAAAACGCCGTTGATTATTCTGCACAATGATAAAGATGGCGCGGTGGATTGGAATCAGGGCATCGAGTATTACAACACCTTGCGGCGCTTGCAAAAGCCTGTGGTGATGTTGCAATACAAAGGTGAAAATCACGGGCTGGCGAAGTTGGAAAATCGCAAAGATTACTCGGTGCGGATGCTCGAATTTTTCGACCATCTGCTGAAAGGCAAACCGGCGCCGCAATGGTTACAAGAAGGCGTGCCGCATTTGAAGATTAAAGAGCATCTCGAAGAACGCGCCAAAGAAGCCCGAGAGAAGCCGGAGTTTGATAATTAAAGCGCCTGTCGGTTTCGTGTAGCGCCAGGCGTTAGGCGGTTAATCAACCGTTTACAAGGCGCAGAGCAACGAATGATTTTATGCTTCATTTTGCTCTGCGCCATTTCTTTTCTTGCATCGTGATAAAGCGCCTCACCAACTTGAATTGATATTGATATGGCAAAAAAAGGCATTGAACTCGGCGACCTCAAAGCGCTCCTGAAAGAGCGTTGTAAAACATCCGGGTGGGCGCTTTGTGTTGGCGCGGGCACCTCTGTACCGGTCTTTCCCAATTGGCAAACCCTCGTAGAAAGTTTGGCGGCGCAGGACGTGGGAGCCGAGCAGGTCACAATGCTCGTAGCGAAACTCGCCAGTGAATTTGGACCCGACGCGCTTCTACAAGCCGCTAAAGACCGGCTTAAATTAACCGACAACAAATTTGCAGACATCTTAATGAGCAAACTGTATAGCCATATTCAAGAGGCTTTGACCGAGCAGGAATGGCGGTGTTTTACGCAGGCGCTTTCATCCCAGCGAATCGGCGAGATTACGGCTCAAGACTGGCAGGAATTTCTCAATCTGGTGAATAGAAATTTCAGTGGCGTGTCGGCGCTGCAAATTGCGAAAGTCGTAAGCGAAGTCCTTGAAACCCACTTAACCCCATCAGCCATTTTATCGTTTAATGCGGAACCTTTACTGGCGACGTTGATAAACGCTTTTTCTGCCCACCGACTAGCGCCCAGCAAAAAACAGGTTATAGACCTGGTGACCCATGGCATTTCACATCGCAGGGCAAATCGCATTCCTTACTATTTTTGTCATGGCTTATTGCCGGTCCCCGCAGGGGTGTCGAAAACCAAGCGCCAAAAAGCCCAGTCCATTGATAAGCTGGTGTTTTCCGAAACCAGTTACCTGCAACTCGCCAACTCGGCCTTCTCCTGGCAATCTTCGGTTTTCCTTGACGTGTGTAATTCGAAATCCATCGTTTTTATAGGCGTATCGCTCTCTGACGCCAATATGCGTAGGTGGTTATCCTGGGTATACGCCAATCGCGAGGCCGAGCTTCGCGAACAGCGCAAATATACAGGGGAATCAACCTCGCATCTATGGATTAACAAATTACCCGCATCCAGTATGGAGCGTGATTGGATTGAATCTATCGTCGCGCATTTAGGGATAAGGGTGGTGTGGATTAGCTCGTGGAGTGAAGTGGGTCAAGCCTTACGCTCGTTATTAGGTATCTGACGACAACCATGATTTTTGAATTTCTAAAACCCGGATAAACCAGAATATAAAAATAGCGAACATTTTTTGCGGCAAGCACAGTAGACAAAAAGCCTGTATCAGGCAAACCAGCATAGGAAAATTAAACTGAACCTGAAGCTACCAAAATGCCCGGCTAGCGTTCAAACCAGGAAACCCAAAAGGCGCAGAGCAAAATGAGTCATCCGCTTTGCGCCTTCCCGTTTCAGGTTCGTTAAATGCCGCCAGGAATCCAGCCCAGCCCGCCGCAATAGCAAATCATGGTCGGGTGTTCGAGGCTCTGTGACGAAGCGCTTTCGGCGGGACAGAAAGGACAATCCTTTGCATCAAGGGGTCTGGCAGGAACCAGCGACTCAATCTCCGGGTAAGTTAAACTTCCTTGAAACAACGCGACATTAATCATGCGCGAGTCCTCTTCATTACGCACTTGCGGGTCTGCGACTTCATGCGCAAAGACCACCACCTGTCCGTCGGGTCTTAGCGCCCAACATTTTTCCCAATCCACGCATAACGGCAGCGCCTCGAAGCGCTGGGCAAGGATGCGCAGATTCAGCGCATCATGGTCGGGGTCTAACATATACTCTTTTAATCTTGTGGCGATTTGCTCGGTGAGCAGCGGTTCTATACTCATCTGACCTTATTCTCTCCTTGTTAATCTTACTGCTGGGAACTCTTTGTCTGCGGAGCCATGAGGGCAACAAGCCAAACAGCGTTCGGCTCTGACAAATGCCAGCATAATCGCTCAACAAACACTCGTAAAGACATTTGTAATCGGAGGTTTTGAAACAGGCGTAATTAAAAAGACGGGTGCAGGGGTGAAGCGGTGAGGGCGGCGGGATTGTTCGTGCGCCTCAACAACTCAAGAAAGCGCGGGTGCCCCCGCAGGGAATCAAGTTGCGGTTCAACTCCAAACCAGACAATCCACGGGTCGCCATCCGTGACGCTTTGTTCAAGGAGGTCGAGCGCCGCCTCAATCTCGTTTAAATGTAAATGAACGAAGGCGCGGTGATAGGCCGGAATATAACGTTTGGTGGCTAGTTCTTCGAGTTCCGCTAAGATGCGCCGGGCGGCTTCTACTTGCCCGGCTTCGGCGTAGGCGGCACCCAGCGTCGCCTTGTGCAAAGGCATCGTGCCATCTATGGCAAGGGCTTTTTGCGCGGCATCAAGGGCTTCTTCGAATTTGCCGATGCGCCGCAACGCCCAACTCAAACAGAAATAGGCTTGTCCGTAAGCCGGGTCGTTACTGAGCAACTCTTTTGCCTGACGAATACTTTCCTCATAACGACGCGCCTGATAGAGGTCCCATTCACGAAGATAGGCATTGAATGAATTCAGCGGGTCGAGGTCGCGCGCCCGTCGCATCTCAACATCGGCTTCGGCAAACCGCCCTTCCATCGTCAGTTGGTCGGCATACCAGACCCGCGCAATCGCATAATTCGGATTGAGTTCGATGGCGCGTTGATAATGCGTTTTAGCGACGCGCCATTGTGATTCGTGCGTCAGCAAGGCAAAACCGAAGGCGGCGTGGGCTTCGGCAAGCGTTTCATCCAAACGAACCGCGCGCGCCCCCGCGTCGCGCGCCGCCGCCAGGCATTCGGCGGGCGGCATCACACCAAAGATGGCCAACCAACTGTAATACTCGGCGATGGCGGCGTGCACCGCCGCATAACCGGGGTCAAGGGCGATGGCTTGATTGTAGTTCAAAATCGCTTTGGCAAAGCTGTCTTCGGTGAGCAAGTACCAATGGTATCGTCCGCGCAAATAAGCCTCATGAGCTTGCGCGTTATTGGTGCCACGCTTGGCCAGTTGCTGTTGTTCGTCGCTGGTCAGATGCGGGACTAAAGAGTTGGCAACTTTTTCCGAAATGCTGTCTTCAAGTTCCAGAACATCGGTCAACTTTTCATCGAAGGATTGCGCCCAGTTGGTCGCGTGGTCTGCGACATTTAAAAGTTGCACGGTGACGCGAAGGCGTTCGCCAACCCGGCGTATATTGCCGTCAAGAAGATACCCGACGCCGAGTTCGCGTCCGGCACTAAACGGGTCAACCCGGGTGTCGTTATAGCGCAGGACGCTGCTGGTCGGGCGCACTATGATGCTGCGCACTTTCGACAGTCGTGTAATCAGCGCGTCCGTAAGGCCGATGGTTAAAAATTTCTCGTCGGTATTTTCTTCCGCGCCAACTGCATAATATTTGAATGGCAGCACCGCGAAGGTCTTCGCCGTTTCATGGGTTTTCGGTTGTAAAGCGACTTGCTTGTGCGCCAGAGGGTTTTCGGTGCGGCGCATAATTTCAATAAACCGCGCGTCACTGCGAAGCGAATCAAAAGCCGGTTCGACTCCCATCCACACCTGCCAGGCTTCCTGTTCGGCAGATGCTTGCTGAAGGGTCAGCAAGGTCTTTTCTCTTTCACCGAGAAAGCTGTAGAGCAAAGCCAGGTGATAAGGCGATACGGGGTTTTCTCCGATAATTTTCTGAACCTGCCGGAAAACCTCTTCAGCGTCGTTGCGCCTTCCGGCAGCAGCGAGGGTTTGCGCCAGCGAAAGCAACATAAACGGGCTATCGTGGGAAAGCTCGACGCTGCGACGGGCGGCGCGCACAGCCTCTTCGTATTGCCCGACATAGCGTAATCCCCAACTGAGCCCATAATGTCCTAAGGGGTACAGCGGATGCGCGGCAATCGTCCGGCGGTATTGCCTGATGCTATCTTCAAAGCGTCGGGCAAAATAATAGATCCAGCCGAGATTATGTTGATTGAACGGCGTCAGCGGGTCGAGTTCAATCCCGCGTCGGGCGTGCTCAATGGCTTTTTCAAACTCGCCCTGAGTGCCCAGTTGAATCGAATACCAGACGTGCGCGACGGCATTATGCGGATTGAGTTCCAGAGCGCGGCGGTGATGGGTTTCTGCCGCTTGCCAGGCGAAATTGCCGCCGTGCAATGCAAAGGCTAAAGCCGCATGGGCATCAGAAAGTTCTTCGTTTAACTCAATGGCGCGGGTCGCGCTCTGCAGGGCATTTTGAAAACACTGTTGAGCGGGCAACACACCGTACACGCCGAGCCAGTTGTAATAATCGGCGATTCCTGCATAAGCCTGAGCAAAACCCGGGTCTATGGCAATTGCCTGTTCATAAGCTTGAATAGCTTTGGCGAAGCCTTCTTCGGTAAAGGTGTTCCAATGATAACGCCCGCGCAAATAAGCTTCATAGGCTTCCGGTTTATTGGTGCCGCGTTTGCCCAGTTGCTGGAGTTCATCGCTGGTCAGATAAGGAATCAATGAGGTAGCGACTTTTTCGGAAATTGAATCTTCAATTTCCAGAACATCAACCGACCGTTCATCGAAAACTTCGGCCCAGTTGGTCGCGTGGTCTGCGACATTTAAAAGTTGCACGGTGACGCGAAGGCGTTCACCGAGGCGTCGGATATTGCCGTCAAGAATGTAAGCCACGCCGAGTTCCGTGCCGGCTGCAAAAGGGTCTGTCTGATTGCCATAAGGTAGGACGCTGCTGGTCGGGCGCACTATGATGCTGCGCACTTTCGACAGTCGTGTAATCAGCGCGTCCGTAAGGCCGAGGCCAAGAAATCGCTCATCCGTATCGCCTTCCGAATGGACTTGTAAAAATTTGAGTGGCAAGACCGCGATGGAATTTGCCGGCGGCGCCGGAAGGCTGGCAATCGTCATGGTCTGCCCGCCTTCGATTGGCGCGTAGGCAACCGGCGCGGTCACCGGACGGCCATCGAGGTAACGCAAAATATCTTCGCGCAAAGCGGCGGCGGATTGATAACGCTCGCGCGGCTCGCGGCGCAAGGCTTTGATGACGATGCGGTCGAGACTGCCCGATAATTGCCGGCGTAAACTTTCGAGGGTTGCGTTTCGCAGTTCACAAACCTGTTCAACCGTGAACGGTTTTTGGTGTTCATCAACGACGGTTAAGTTATCCGTGCGCGTCAGCGCAGCGCTCGGCAGTTCCGGCGTTTCTTCTAAAACGACGCGCGCCATTTCATGCACTAAGCGATTGCGAAAACGATAGGGACGATGTCCGGTCAATAATTCATAAAGTACGACACCGAGACTATAGACATCGCTCAAATAGGTGACATACAACCCGGCCACCTGTTCCGGGCTGGCATATTCAACGGTCATCATCTGCATCGCCGTTGCGGTTATCGGCGCGGTTTCCGGGGCCAGTTCAGGGTTGAGCAACTTGGCAATGCCGAAGTCAAATAACTTGGTCGTTCCGGCGCTGGTCACCAGAATGTTTGCCGGTTTGATGTCACGGTGAATCACATGATTCTGGTGCGCGTATTCAACGGCTGTACAAACGTCGCAAAATAAGCGCAGACGTTCGCGCACCGTGAGGCGGCGTTTATCGCAATAAGGATAAAGCGGCTCGCCTTCAATATATTCCATAACAAAGTAAGGTTGTCCGCTTTCCGTAGCGCCGCCATCCAGAAGACGGGCAATGTTCGGGTGGTCAAGGGTTGCCAGAATCCGGCGTTCGTGGCGAAAGCGACGCAGAATATAATCAGTATCCATGCCGCGTTTGATGACTTTGATAGCGACCCGTCTTTGAAAAGCATTGTCGGCGCGCGCCGCCAGATAGACGGCGCCCATGCCGCCGCGCCCGATTTCCCGTTCAATCTGGTACGAGCCGATGCGCCGGCCCAGCATCGGGTCACGTTCATCAGTCAGGATTTCGGTCGTTTCGGCGGGTGCGCTCGATATATCTGCAGGGGTTTCCATCCCGTCGCCGGCCCGCTCATATTGATGAAGCAATCTTTCAATATGGCGCAGCAAATCGGTGTCCCCGGCGCAGGCTTGTTCGAGATAGACGGCGCGCTCAGGGAACGCCAGGTCTAAGGCCCGTTGCAAAATCGCATCAATTTGTTTCCAGCGTTCCTGATTCATAATCGCAAGCGGCAGTCGGTCGCCCCTGTTGGTCATACGTGTAAATCCGCGCAAACCAAGGCTAAGCATCAGGGATTAAAAACGATTTATGTAAAATTACGGTTTTTCGAAATTACAGACCGACGCGAGCCTAAACGAAATCTAGTATAAACAAAATTCCGGTGAACGGAAAACCGCTGCTTTGGTCAGGGCTGAGCTTTCGGTTACAATAGCCCTACCTTTCCCCCTATCGAAAATTTAATCACATCATTCAAGGAAGATTATGCTTAAAGATTCAACCAACCCGGACATGATTTATCGCCCGCTGGGCCGTACCGGTGAGACGGTTTCAGCAATCGGCGTCGGCGGCTGGCATCTGAGCTTAAAACACGTTGATGAAAAACTAAGCATCCGCCTTGTCCGCGAAGCCATTGATCGCGGCATCACCTTTATGGATAACTGCTGGGATTACAACGAAGGCAAAAGCGAAATGCGCATGGGGAAGGCCTTGAAAGACGGCTACCGCGACCGGGTTTTTCTGATGACCAAGATTGACGGGCGCACCAAAAAAGAGGCCGCCAAACAGTTGAACGAATCGTTGCGCAGATTGAAAGTGGACGCGGTTGACCTGGTCCAGCATCACGAAATTTTGCGCTACGAAGACCCGCATCGCATCTTCGACGAAGAAGGCGCAAACGCCGCATTAGTTGAAGCGCGCAAGGCGGGAAAACTTCGCTATATCGGTTTTACCGGGCACAAAGACCCGCGCATTCATCTCTATATGCTCGACGTCGCTCGCGCCCAGGGCTTCACCTTCGATACGGTGCAAATGCCGCTCAATGTCATGGACGCGCACTATCGCAGCTTTGCAAAACTCGTCGTACCCCAGCTTGTCAAACAAGGCATCGGCATTCTCGGCATGAAGAGTATGGCAAACGGCATCCTGTTAAAATCAAAAACCGTCACCCCGATTGAGTGCCTGCATTATGCATTGAACTTGCCAACCTCTGTGGTGATTACCGGTATTGATAGTATGAAGATTTTGGAGCAAGCCTTGGAAGCCGCGCGCACCTTTAAGCAGATGAGTAGTAAAGCGGTAAACGCGATTCTGGCAAAGACCAAAACTGCGGCTGCAAACGGCGAATACGAGCCGTTTAAAACTTCGACCATTTTCGACGGCACGGCCGAAAATCCCGAATGGTTGGGCGAAGAACCGAAGCGTTTGCAAAAACTCATGGCGCAATAAGAAGGTTTTCGCACTACGGCCGGCGAGCGCAGACAAATTTAAAGAGTAAAAAGATAGTAGGCATCGGAGTGGCCGCGTGGTATTCTAATAGTGCGTAGAGACCGATTCAAACGATCCTCCGAATTCATACCCTTCCCAGGAGGTATTTATGAAAATCAAATCCATAGCACTTATCACAGTGGTAGTTGCATTACTGTTGAATTCCATTCCGGCAAGCGCCGGGCAGAACGCTTCGGCCGAGTGGGCGGCTGTGCAATCCCTCGCTTCCGGTGAAAAAGTAAAAGTAGAATTGAAAGACGGAAAGAAGGTCGAAGGCCGATTGTTGAACGTTTCCAACACCTCGCTAACCCTTGAGCGCAAAAATAAGCCGACCGATTTTGGTCGCGATTCGATAGCCAAAGTTTATCGCTTCGTTAAGAAATCGGCCGGTAGATCAATAGCCAAATCGACCGCCATTGGCGCCGGCGTCGGTTTTGGCGCCGGCCTGGGTGTCAGTCTCGCGGCCGGTCAGTACGAAGATTTAGACACCGGTGAACTGGTCGGCATTCTGGGCGGCATCGGGGCGGCGATTGGCGCTGGCATTGGCGCGCTCGTCGGCTCATTCGGAAGCCACGAGCGCCGCGAATTGGTTTATCAAAGCAATTAGGCAAGAACAAATGGTTCGTTAAAATTTTTCTTGTCGCTTAACGCCAAAGGCGCGGAGGATGATTAACCATCTTCCGCGCCTTTGCATTTTGAGCTTTTTATTGGGGCTATTGCCCGGCGATATTGAAACAGGCCATCTCATTGCCGTTGCGTACCAGGAGTCGCCCGCCGGCAATAGCCGGATAATTCCAGGTCTTGCCTTGCAGCGCCTGAAACTTGGTCACCTCTTCATATTTGTCGGGGGTGGCCTTTACGAGCGCCAGTTCGCCCTGTTCGGAAATGATAATCAGGTGGTCGCTCGCTAAAATGATCTGTCCATATCCGTAACGTCCGCCTTTCCATTTGCGGTCGCCGCTTTGCACCTCGATGCAGGTGAGGATGCCTTCGTCCAATCCGTAAGCATAACCGTTATGAATCACCGAACTATTAAACTTGTTCTTCATATTGTTATTCTCCCAGATTTTTCGCGCTTCAAGTTTGCCGCCATTGCCGGCGATTTCAACCAGTGCAGCGCCTTTGCCATAGCCTGCCGAAATAAAAAACCGCGTATCGCTCACGGGAATCGGCTGGGAACAGTTGATTCCGCCTTGCGTATCCCACGGATAATCCCACAGCAACGCCCCATCGCCGGGATTTAATCCGACAATGCGATTAGCCGTAATGGCAAGAATCTGAGGTTTGCCAGCCAGGGTTGCGAGCATCGGTGAGACATAAGCCTGAGTGTCATTTAGAGAACGCCACACCACGGCGCCAGTATTTTTGTTGTAAGCTACGAATGATTTATTTGATTTGCCGCCGGGCTGAACGATGACTTTATCTTCAACGATGAGCGGCGATGCCGCCATACCCCATTCCAGATTGGTCGCGCCATTATCTTTCAAAATATTTTTGCCCCAGATAACTTTGCCGGTCTTGGCATCCAGACAACGGAGTTCGCCGGTTCCCCCCAGCGCATAGATTTTGCCGTCGTCCCAGGTCGGCGTCGCGCGCGGCCCGTCGCCGCCCATCGATTCGCGGAACTCCGCATCCCAGGCTTGTGTCCAGACTTCGCGCCCGTTATCGATGTTATAAGCGGCGACGACTTCTTGATTGCGCCGTTGTTCGATAGTGAACGCCACATTATCGGCAATCACGAAAGACGACCACCCCACCCCGATGGGTTGTTTCCACAGGGGTTTCAAGCCTTCGGCGGCCCAGTTGGTGGAAATTTTCTGTTCATCGTAACGGCCATCGCGCTGCGGCCCGCGATAGTTTGTCCAATAGGTTTTTGCAACGTTGGTGGCGGTTGCATTCGTCGCCGTATTAGCGGCCGGCGCGGTTGTTGAACTCGTAGCGGCCGTTGTAGCCCCGTCGCCGGGCGTTGCTGGGGTTGCCCCTTCGGGGCTTCCTTCTTCGCGCTGTTTAGCGCGATGTTTTTCAAGCTCGCTATAGTGGGCTTCGCTTTCAGGGTCGGGCGGACCGGTCAGAAGTCCTGAAAAAGCGCCGATTTTCGCCAGCAAAATAACATAGAAAACCCCCAGCGCGACAATCCCCACCGAACCTAAGAGCTTCTTATCGGTGTCGGTATCGCGTTTCATCCACAGCAAGATGAGACCGATGGGCGGAAACAGAATGGATGCGAGAAGAACTATTTTAGAAGAGATAGAACCTGTTGATGGCTTTTCGTTTTCTAGCATAAGACCTCTTTGTTGCAAAGCGTTTGAGCTTTTAGACGTAACAAAATTTCGCTTTGTTCCCTAAAAGAAGGGCTCCCGTTAAGCAGATAAATATTCTGATGAATCCGCTTTTGATTTATCTATGCTGGGTTTCGTTTAGCTCTAATATTTTGCGTATGAATCTCGCGCGCAGCAAGCCGTTTTTCGGGACTCTGCTAACCGCGATAAAGACCCCGGCACGGTGAGGCTTTGAAAGCCCCTGCCAATTTTCAATAATTGTAGCCGCCAAACCCCCAATGGGGGTATGATGACCGCTCTGCGCATCAACCAATAACGAGGTTTCCCTCAAGCATGAGAATGAAGCACGCCATCTTTTTTCTGTTCGGGGTTGCAGTGTTGCTTGGTTGGTGTGTCTGGCCAGCGGTCGCGCAAAAGGTTTTGTTGCGACGTTATGACGTTGCCGACGGGCTGGCTAATTCCGTTGTCAAATCAATCTATCAAGACCAAAAAGGGTTCATCTGGATTTGCACACAAGAAGGTTTAAGCCGGTTTGACGGCTACAGTTTCGTTAATTACGGGATGCGCGAGGGGCTCGGACATCCAATGGTTAACGACGTAGCCGAAGACCAACAAGGGCGGCTCTGGGTGGCAACCAACGGCGGCGGCGTGTCTTTATTGCTTGACCGGCAAACCGACCTGCCGAAGGGGTTGCAGGTCAAAGCGAAAGAGAAATTCATGAGCTTTCGCGTGGGCAATAACAATTACGCCAACCTGGTCAATCGCATCTTTTTCGATTCCCAAAATAATCTATGGTGTCTGACGGAATTTGGAGTTTACCGCGCGTCTTTAAGCGATATTGCCCATCTTAAGTTCGACCCCGTGGTTGAAAAATATTCCGGGAATTCAAACGCTTTCATTGAAGATCGGCGGCGGCGGATCTGGTTTGGGTTGCGTAACGAACTTTTTGAAATCAATGACGGACAAGTCATCCGCCATGGCTCAGCGGTCAAAGGGGCAGAGGCGAACATCGAACAGTCGGGTGAGAGCGGCGATTTCATCCTCGGGATAGTCGAGGCACAAGACGGCAAATTGTTGATCGCCACGCCCGCCGCCCTTTACGAGTTCGTGGCTACGGAAAAGGCCGAACGCCGGCAATGGCAAAAGCAGCCGCTTTCACTCACCGGTCAGAAAATCGGTTGCCTGTTTGAGGACTCAAAAGGCGGGTTATGGATTACCACATTTAACGACAAAATTGCCGGCGTCATTAAATATCAAAACGGAAGACAAACTTTTTACTCGAAGCCGCAAGGAATCGATTACCTGATCACCATTATTGCCGAAGACCGCGAAGGCAATCTATGGTTCGGGACTTACGGTGGCGGGGTTTATAAATTCGGCGGCGACGCGTTCGTTGTTTACACAAACAATTTCTCGCCGCTGGTTGCCTTTGATATTTTCGAAACGCGCGAAGGGAAAATGTTGGCGGTCTTGAATGATCTCTCTAAGGTTGAGATAACCGAAAGCCAAGTCAAATCGTTGGCGAAGGTAGAATATGCTCCGTCGAGTTCCCGTTATGCCTATCTCAAACTGGCAAACCGCGAATGGATCTGGGATAGCGGATGGTATGAAATAAAACTCAAGCAGCCGGTCATCCAACTCCGAAACGGGCAAAAAGTCTCCCTCAAAAAATTCTTCACCGACGCGGACTGGCACCAGGGTATTCATTATTACGAAGACGAACGCGGCGCGCTTTGGTTGGTTAAAGGAGACGAAATTTATCGTACAGATGGCGACGGCAAAGCCGCGTCCTATCAGGCCACGTTACCTAAAACGTCTCTGCTCACGGGCAGCAAACCGCAAATTCTATCCGATCGAGTTGGCGGTCTGTGGTTTAGCAGCGGCGAGGGGTTGTGCCGCTTGCGCGAAAAGCAATTCGAATGCTTCCAGCCGACGGACGGGCTGCCGGCCATCGACCCGCGCGCGCTTTTTGTTGACAGTCGCGGCTGGCTTTGGGTTGGCTTGCGCTACAACGGGGTTTCGGTAACCGATAACCCGCAAGCCGAACAACCTCAGTTCACCAACTATTCGGACGAGCTGCCAAGCATTACGGTTTGGTTCATCGCCGAAGATGATTCC
>JBIOWC010000491.1:0-35788 GCA_044868105.1 Blastocatellia bacterium | reverse complement strand
GACCAGCAACCGGCGGCAAAAAAATTTTGGACTTTTCTCCTGCTTCATCTGGTGAGACTCGTGCTTCACAGAATGAAACAGCCTTTAAGGAAACCTCCGGTGATTTAGAAAATTTAGACCTTGATAGAAATACCGGCGCGCCGAAAGACGGCGCGGACGACAGCCATTCGGATAAAGTATCTTCGGATCAAAGCTCCTGTCGTGCTCAAAACGAACAAGCTCTGACGCCGGTAACTAAGATCGCCCCGTCATCTGCACAAGGATATGCCTTGCCCGCTGTGGATGAAATTATCAGGCGGTTAAAAGTTGAGCTTGAACCTTCGCTCCGGGCTGCTGCCGTTCAAGCATCGGCGCGCGAGCACGAGCGAACCCGCGAATGGCTCGAGAATCGCGGGCTCCCGAAAGCCGCACGTGTGGCCCAGCGCGAGGCTTTCAATGTGCTCCGGCAACATGGTTTTATCAAAGATTCCGGACGACGGGCGCGCACAGAGTTGATGGTAGGGCAGCATAACCATGCCCCATACAAACTGAGACCGCTTGCACCTGATGAACTCGAAGAAGTGGCTGAGATGTGCGTTTCAATGCTCGAAGGACGGGGCCAGGCAATTGATGTAACGCTGGCCGAGATGAGTGCCGAAGCAGGCGGATATATCCTGGCAGAAGATGCTCCAAAGGCTCGCGAGCTGGCCGAGTCTCTCGCTCGCCAAAGAACTCGGAAGGAGTAAAAGGATGTCTAAGGAACTAGCAAAAAAGCATTCCCTGTTTGCTGTTGCGAATGATGCCGCACCAGACGTATCCCTTGATGAAGGGCAATATGAAAGTACCAAGCAGCCAGTAGTCTGTTTCTCTTGTTCAGGAACGGGATGGGAGTTCGTTATAGACAAGGGAGTGCGCCCTTGCCATTGTCGTAACAATGAGCGACGAGCGAAGTTGCTTGCAGATGCAGGCATTCCCAAGCTTTATAGTGACTCTAGCTTGCAAACTTATCAACCATCAAAGGGAAATCTATCTCAACTTCGCGCCTTCAATTATGCCCACACTTTTATACGAGACTATCCAGTCGTAGACCGTGGCATACTCTTTATGGGATCAGTTGGTGTTGGTAAGACGCACTTGTCTGTCGGCATTCTGCGCGGCCTGGTGGAGAAGGGAATTACATGCAAGTTCTACGAATACCGTTCGCTTCTAAAAGAGATTCAAAACAGCTACAACCCAAATACAAATACAACGGAAATGAACATCCTAGCACCGTTATTTGAGTACGAAGTGATCGTGCTTGATGAGCTTGGGGCAGCAAGACCTTCTGAGTGGGTACAGGATACAATAGGTCTGATTATCAACGCTCGGTACAATGAGAAGAAGCTCACGATATTAACGACTAATTATCTTGACGATAGCTTAGCTTCTTCGGATGAAGCCTTGGTAGATCGTATAGGAGTACGATTGAGAAGCCGCCTTTATCAGATGTGTCAGACTGTAAAGATAGAAGGCGAAGACTATAGACGGATAATAGACGCTCGGTGATCCAACTATTATGCAAACTGGTAGCTTGGTATCAAGTTATTACAAAAAATGCCATGAACGCACCTGCGTCCGATAACGTAAGGTGCATAACTATTTATTAGCTAATTTGTTTATGTGCAGATGTTCTTGATGGTGGTTATCAGACGCAAATAGGGATATTATGCCTAAACGAGATCCAGCTCGATTGAAGAAAGTATCAGTGAGTCTACCCTTCGGAATTGGCTCCGCAGAATGGGATTCAGATCCTGCAGAGCGAAGAGCTGCCTGGTCGCTTTATGTTGAGCTTGTCACACGTATTGCCGTTCAACCACTCGCCACCCACGAAGGATTATTGCGCGAAACCCTTTCGTCACTCCACAGTCTGTTCGCTACTACGCGGGCCATCTTAAGAGAGGCAGGCCCTGACGTGGGCGCGTCACGAGATTCGGTTGGCGGGATTGCTATAGCCGTGTTGAACAAGGGCCTTCGCCCTTTCCTGGCAAAATGGCACCCAACTCTGCTGTCGTGGGAGGCGCAACGCAGTCTGGCCGATAATCCAAAAGAATATGAGATGAAGTGGGCTGAGGAGCCAAAGCTCAGAGAAGAGTTGAACAAGTTAATCACAGATCTGGAAGAATATGCTCATGCATTAGCCTTTATCGCAGGTGTGAGTGATCATTAATGCATTGCGGTTTTAAGAAAATGACTCGATCAAGAAGAACAAGCAAACAAACCAGAAAGAGCCCACCGCGTAGCAAACCAACAGCTGAAAAACGTGGGCGTACAAACTCCTCTGGGAAACGGACGAAGCAAGAGCGAGTAGTTGTCGATCCTTATCGCGATATTTTCCTATCACATCGTTCCGTCAATAAAGAGTTTGTGCGCCGATTAGCTGGGGATATTGAGGCAGAAATATATCAATCACGACACCTTAAGACCTGGGTAGATGAGGCAGAAATACGTCCCGGACAGAGTATACCGAATATGGTTAACCAGGGGCTAGAAAATAGTCGGTTCATCGGCTTGGTGATGACGCCCGATTACTTTCAGAGCGACAGTGGTTGGACTGATGCTGAATGGCATGCAGCCCTACACATCGACCCTGATAACCGAAGAGCGCGGATCATCCCGCTTCTCGTTACCGACTGCCCATATATACCCTATTTGATACTACACCTCCGGGCGATTGATTTTCGCGGCAAATACGCACGAGGTTTGCAGGAGTTGCTCACTGTTCTCAAGGATGAGCCACTCCCTCGCCCGGTTACCTACCGAGGACAGTTAGTTGCTCCAGGGGGGAAAATCTCACGCGAAACGCTTCTCGCTGAGCGGGCTGTACCGCAAGCTGATCCAGACGCCGTTTCCGAGCGGTTGTATTGTAACTTACTACCGCTGGAAACCCTGCCCAAATACGTTTATTCGGCGCCGATCGCTGACGATCTATGCGGGCGCAGAAAGAACGGCACCAAGATTTTGCCATCAAAACAAGACCTGAAAGATGTTATTCGTGAGGCTCAAATCGAGTCCGGGGCAGAGAAGCCGTTTGTACCCGCCTTCCGCACCGTCGAAGAAAATATAATCTCCTTTCATGACCTAGAGTCTCCCGAAGGTCCTTTGGCACCAATCATCGACGATGAAAGAGTGGACCAGATTCCAGTGAAGGAGTTCTTGCGCGAAGAGGATGATAGAAAGCTCTTAATCTCATTACTCAATATGTCTGTGTCCCGACACGTCAATAGGGTCGGATTAGTCGCTGATGCGGAGAAACTGGGACGTTTTTTCTTCCCGCCCAAAGATGGCGGCGAGCGGGTTATCTCATGGACGCCACGAAAAAAGCGCGCTCAGAGAACTGTCGCCAAACCTTGCTTGAAGGACGGACAAGTGGCCTTTTGGCGACACCTCGGAGCCTACCTGCGGATAGTTTTTCTCGCAAATAAGTTCTACCTACAGATCACGCCTACCTGGGTCATAACAGAAGACGGCGTTCGCATCACAGGGGGTCCTAAGGTCGGGCAGTTGATCATCAAGTGGACTGGCCCGGAGCGAAACCTTCAAGTACTCTTTCATATCCGTTTCTGGACAAGCATCCTGCGTAGGAGTAGTGGCCCCATCTCTATGAGGGCCGGCGATCAAACCATTGAGATTGCGACCGTGCCAGCTTTCGTACAGCAGGCCTATGGTATTGCACAGGATCAGAAAGACCTGTTGAGGCTACTCGATCAAGAAGCCCCACTGATCGCGGAGCTAGAAGACGAAATAGCTGACGAGGCGACCGAAGCGGAGCTTTCCAGGGAGTTGATAATCGAAGAAGAGGAGGATGAATTGGCCGATGTCGACCTGGAAGAAGAATCGGAATTCGGTACTGAATAAGAGCCGAGGAGGAAGGTTTTCTTACAACCGTACTCCCGACTATGAATCGGGTGTCATCTCCGAACCATTTATAGGTCTTCAGGGCCATTTCCTCTGGTTGGCTTCGACAAGGAAAGATAAGTGTCGTAAGGTGGCCCGAGGAGATGGAACAAGCGCGGGTGTGACGAATCTGCATGCGCAAGCGTGGCGACGCTTACTAACAATCTTTCGCACACCCGCTTCTGCTTGAGCCTGAGGACGAATCCTCAGATACAGTCTATCGAAACGACTCTACTATAAATCTTTCGCCAGGCTTGAGCCAGCTTGTCCCCCTCCTCATTCCCATCTCTAAGGAAGGTTACCATGTCTGAATTTGCTGCGTTTGTCGGTATGGACTGGTCAGATAAGAAACACGATATCTGCTTAGTCGAGGCGGCCACCGGCCATAAAGAGTTCTCCGTCATTAAACACAGCCCGCACGCCCTCAATGATTGGGCCCTGCAACTGCGCTGCCGGTTTGCCGGGCAGAAGCTCGCCGTTTGTCTTGAACAATCCCGTGGGCCACTCCTGTTTGCCCTCTTGCAGTACGATTTCCTGGTGCTCTATCCCGTCCATCCCAAAACCCTGTCGAGCTATCGCGAAGCTTTCTCGCCCTCCCGCGCCAAAGATGATCCGACCGACGCTGAGTACCAGGTCGAACTTCTGCTTAGGCACCGTGATCGGCTCAAGCCCTGGCGGCCGGATGATGAGAAGACTCGCACCTTACGATATCTGGTCGAGCATCGGCGGCGCTTGGTGAATGATCGTACGCGCTTGAGCAACCGCTTGACGGCGGCTTTGAAGGGCTACTTCCCACAAGTCCTCGACTGGTTCCCGGATATTCGCACGCCCCTGGTCTGCGAGTTTTTGCAACGCTGGCCGGAGCTTGTGGCGGTCAAGCGGGCTCGCCCTTCGACTCTGGAGCAGTTCTTTCGCAAGCACCATTCGACCCGCCAACAGACCAACCAGCAGCGCCTTACGGCCATTCGAGAAAGCCTGCCGCTGGTGACCGATCGGGCGGTGATTAACTCCTCGAAACTGCTGGTACAAGCGCTGGTCGGGCAGATGCTCGCCACGCTTTCGGCCATTAAAGAGTTTGACCAAACCATCGAGCAACTCTGTGCTGAGCACCAGGACTTTCATCTCTTCAGTGCCTTACCGGGAGCCGGCACGGTCTATGCGGCGCGACTGCTGTCGGCCTTCGGCACGGATCGTCAACGCTTCGCGAGCGCCGACGAAGTGGCGTGCCTGGTGGGCGTCTCGCCGGTCATCGAGCGCAGCGGGCAAAGTCAGTGGACGAGGTGGCGCTACTTCTGCCCGAAGTTTCTGCGGCAATCGTTTGTCGAGTATGCGGGCGAATCGATCGTGCATTGTCAGTGGGCGAAGGTCTATTACCGGCAGCAACGCGGCAAAGGCAAAAGCCATCAGGCGGCGGTGCGGGCACTGGCCTTTAAGTGGATACGGATCATGTGGAAGTGCTGGCAGACGCGCACGCCGTATGATGAAATGGTCTACTTGGCAGGCCTGCACAAGCAGGGTTCGCCGCTATGGGAGAAGCTGTCGGGTGAGGTGGCCACAGCGGCTGCGTCAGCAGCCGTTAGTTGAACATCAGCCGGAGCGAGGGCGCGGTCAAGGGCGAGCGCGGAGCGCGAGTCGCCGCCGGCGATCTACCCTTGACGGCGTCCGCAGCGGAGGCTATCGGTTTTGAAGAAAAACCTTGACAGCACTACCTCAGATAGTTGTTAGCTTTTGGCGGTAGGCATGAGCATGTCGATCCGAAACTCGGTCTCGGTCTCTACGGCCCTTATAGTTTGGCGGGACAGCCGCGCCCGTCGTTGACGAGCATTATCATTGGGATTGTCGGCCCGCCTGCGATGGTCGCCGACGCGGAGCAGTGGTTGCAAGTGTGCCGTGGCGTTATTACTAATGATGGTACTCAGCCATTCCGTTATCCTCACTTTCCAGGTTTTAACAATGAGCACCCGTTCCAATGTGAGATGATCTTTGGTGATACATGGAGGGAGAGCTTTAGGAGAGGCGAGTTGGATGACGCACTACAACATGCCGATTTCTATGAGCGGATCAAAAGGGTCGTCGCCCTCTACATAAGGGCACTCGAAGTTTTGGCAGGACGCGAGCCGCGCCCTCAGGTAGTCCTTTGCTGCATACCACAAGAAGTTATTGATTACTGCACTGTCCGAGTGACCAAATCGGGAGCAGAAAAACGAATTAAAACTCCAAAACTGCGAAGAAGCACGGGGCGAGGCAAACGATCTGATGTACAACTTCGCGGCGAAATGGATCCGAGCCTCGGCGCTGAAGACGAGGAACGGGCACATCAGAACTTGCGACGCGGGCTCAAAGCTGAAGCCATGCGATTCGAGTTCCCAACCCAGCTAGTGTGGCCGCGTACGCTACGAATGACAGATGCTCCTGTGAGTGATCGTAAACTGCAAGATGCCGCCACGCGAGCCTGGAACTTCACCACAGCGCTCTATCATAAAGCTGGCGGCTCGCCATGGCGGCTCGCCCAGGTCGAGCCTGGGACGTGTTACATGGGGATCTCCTTTTACAAAGAAGTAGGAACCACTGATCCTCGGATGCGGACCAGTATGGCCCAAGCCTTCACAGCAGCAGGGGATGGGTATGTTCTGAGAGGAAGCGCGTTCGAATGGGACGAGTCGAAAGGGCGTACGCCGCATCTGGATCGCGTCACGGCTTTGGTTTTAATGCAAGGAGTGATCGATCTCTATAAGCGTCAGAACCGCGGAAGCTTGCCGAGCAGGATCGTCGTTCATAAATCCTCAAGGTTTTGGGATGAGGAGCTTACAGGCCTGATGGATGCCTGCGAGGTGATTCCGAGAAAAGATTTTGTAGCCATGGGGTGGCGTGGCATTCAGTTCTATCGCACCGGTGACTATCCGCCGCTGCGGGGATCCTTCATTAAGTTTAGTGACACGGACTTGCTTCTCTACACCGTTGGCTATATCCCGTTCTTACGCACTTATCCCGGCGCGAGAGTGCCGCAGCCGTTAGAGGTGCTTGAGCATTATGGCGACAGTCCCTGGAATGTGGTTCTACACGAGATGCTCGCGCTAACGAAGATGAATTGGAATACAGCCGACTTCGCCGTTAACGAGCCGATTACGGTTGCCTTCTCTAAACGAGTCGGTCAGATATTGGCTGAACTGCCCCCACATGGGATTGAGCCGCGCCAGGAGTACCGCTTTTACATGTGAAGCAGTTGGTTGCTGTAGGTCTTGAGCGCTGCACTAACGAAAGGAACCGTTTGAGAACATAACAATTAGTGACCATCTTGGGTAAGAGATGTATGATTTGATTTTATGTCAATTTGAGGCTACAGCGACATGGAAGATCAAAGCTCAACTAACGACAATGTACAATTCAATCTATCAGTCAGTACGGATCGCGACCATTTCTTCCGGCGCACCTGTCCCTCCTGCGGTCGCGATTTCAAAACTGAGACTGATCCCGCTGACCTGGCCTGGGCTTTAAGTTCGCAAATAAACAGGGTCAGCCTTGAGATCGGTGTGGAACCTGCTGAGATAGCGAAACAGGGCACGCAAGATCATCTTCGCTGCCCCTACTGCCAGCATGTAACAGAAGCGAGTGAGATGCATACGGAAGAGACGACTGAATATTTAAAGCGATTCGCTTATCGCGATTACGCGCTGCCGCTGATAGACAGAATGTTTTCTGATCTGGAAGATTCCCTTGGTAGCGGAAGCCGCGGAGGGGGAGGTCTGTTCTCCATCTCCGTCAACTTCAAGCACGAACGATCTCTACTGCCGCCCCGTCCTATACATGGTCCTGAACCGGCAGATATGAAGATCATTGACTTCCTGTGTTGCGGAAAGAAGATCAAGGTTGCAGATAAGTGGTTGGATGTGGGTGTCTGCACCTTTTGTGGGACACAAGTAAACCTTGTTTAGGATTTATGATTATGCAAGCGGAATTGACTAAAGAGGAATTAATGAACTCAGTGCGAGTCTTTAAGACTCGGCGGGACGATTTACTCCATGAGGACGCGGCTGCATTCGACCACCATCTTGAACGGTTCATTGAATTCTGCCATACGAACCCTCTGGTTCAACGGGTTCTGAGCCCGATTGAAGGGAAGTTTAACATAGATGTTGACACCTGGTGTGGTGCCGCGCAAAAGCGCAACTCGAAGCTTACCTTTCCATCGGACCCGGACGAAGAGTTGATCCTACGCTACCATATCCTCGAAAAGACGGCTGAGAGCACAGATTTTGTCTTTCGCTTCGGTGTCGCTCAAGGACAGCACAAACACGATGACCAAATTACAATTTTTCGCACACTCATTGTGCGGCCTTTTGTAGAGGACCTTTCCCACCGGCTCGGGGAAGCGGCAGACTTGGCGACGCCGGAAGCTCGCGCCATGCAAGCAGTGCCGCTGAACAGAATACCTAGCCCCAAAGAGGTGAAAATATTCCTCAGTCATAAATCAGTGGATAAGCCTCTAGTCTATCGCTACTACAATGCGCTAAAAGCGATCGGATTTGATCCTTGGCTGGATGAGTCCGATATGCCTGCCGGCGCCAACTTGGAGCGGGAAGTGCTGCGCGGTTTTGAAGAATCTTGTGCAGCAGTCTTTTTCATCACGGAGAACTTTAAGGATGAGCGGTATTTGGCGACCGAAGTCGATTATGCGGTGTTGCAGAAGCGCAAGAAGGATAAGAAGTTCGCTATCATCACCCTGCGATACACTAATGCCGCACCGGTTCCTGGTCTCTTGACCCCATACATCTATAAAGATGTGGCGAACGATCTCCAAGGATTTAACGAGCTAGTGAGAGCATTGCCCATTGAGATGGGACCAGTACGCTGGAAAGTGGATGTTGTCTGAAGTAAATACGTACGGTTCTGCCGTGTGGTGAGGAGTTTCTTCCATCACTTACTTCTAGGCGGCACCAGCATCTTTCAGCTTGATCGGCATAATTGCACAAGTAACACTGCTCTCGAAAATTCACCTATGATGCGGATTATTCATTAGTTAGTTGACTAAATTATTAGTAAGAGATAAGCTCTCGATGTGATAGATCGTTCTTCTCACCTGCTAGAGCATATTTTAGGCGCAAAGAGTAAGATTGCGGCGCTACGAGTACTTTTCAACTCAAAGATTGGCTTCTCCGGTAACACTATCGCGAAGCGCGCCGGCATGGGGTTGCTCGCCATCCAGAACGCCCTAGCTGATCTTGAGCGCCTCGGACTGGTTGCGGTAGAGCGTGGCTCAGTTGAGCATCGTTACCGATTAAATACTAAGCATTACCTCGTCGCGCACGGGTTGCGATCACTCTATGAGGCGGAGCACAGTATCGTGAAGGCTCTTGCCACCGAACTGCGACCCTTACTTGATGAATATGTTATAACCGCAGGCCTTTTCGGATCGTTCGCACGTGGGCAGGCGACGGCAGGCTCGGACATTGACCTGTTCATTGTCGTCGAGACTTTGAAGGAGCGCGAACGCGTCAGCGCGCTGCTCACCGACAGAATCCCCGAGTTTACCGAGCGGTACGGGTTGCCGCTCCAGCCGGTGATTTATGAACGCCGACGATTGAATCAGGATGGTGGCATTCAAGAACTACTCGAGACTGCGGAGCGCGACTGGGTAACCGTTGCTGGCGTGGACCTCAAACAACTTCGCAGAACGCTCACCCTGCCTAAGCCCGCACCACGGAGAAGAAGCGCATGAGTCCTGTTCCTCCGCCGCGGCGCCGAGTCTCTCGTCATAGAGCCAAAGACTACTGGCAGGTGGCTACACATTTGATGGAGAGTGCCCGTGCACTAATTGCACTCGGCGATGAGGAATATGGCAACGCCATCGGCATCTGTTTGATTCATGCTGTGATCAGTGCTAACGATTCGGTGACCATCAAAGCTGCCGAAGTGCGCTCGTCGAGCGAGCAGCACGCGGATGCTCAGATGCTGCTGCAAGAAGTGGTCAACAACGTTCCGACGCAGGTGGTTCGGGCGTTCGGTGCTGTGGTTCAGGCGAAGTTTGAGTATGAGTATTCGGGGGAAGTCTTCACCCAAGCAGCGGCCAAGCGTCTATTGGTTAAGGCCGAGCGATTTTACAAATGGGCGGAGGAGCAGTTAAGTTGAAATCACCAGCAAGGAATTTGATCATTTCCTTAAATAAGTCTCATTGGGTTTAGTGAGCAGGATCAGTTTTTAGTGGTTTGAGCGCGTGGTTCTTTTGCCAATTGGAACGATCATGCAAGCCTATTCTTCAACTAAAGCTATGTGAACAAGCACGAGATGCTGACCTACACGGAATGGACAAAAAACTCCTCTATGTTCTGTAATCTACCGGGAAGATATTTTACATGCGTATTGTTGATTTAAAACCTGGAATTTCCCTAATTGGCATTGAACCTTCGGTGATCGCTACAATCATCGCCGTGGTGCCTATCGCCGAGGACGCGGTGCAGGTCATCTACAAGACTCCTGATGGCACACTCAAAGATCGCCTACTTGGACGAGCCGACGAACCCAATATCGCCCTCGCTACTACCGAGCGTCCATGGGCATTCGATGGCAACGGCGAGGACTTCAAGCTAGCAGTCGAAGCCAAGCGCATCGATCTGGCCTTCCTCTTCGACCCGATGATGGCCATTCATACTTCTAATGTAGATCCGTTGCCACACCAAATCACTGCTGTTTACGAGTCCATGCTGCCTCGTCAACCACTTCGGTTCGTGCTCGCTGATGATCCCGGCGCCGGCAAAACCATCATGGCTGGCCTCTACATCCGCGAACTGTTTATGCGCGCCGACGCCCGCCGCGTTTTAATCGTCGCCCCCGGCAGTCTTGTGGAGCAGTGGCGCGATGAACTATTCGAGAAGTTCGGTCTGGAGTTCCGAATCTTTTCTAAGGAACTCGAAGCTGCCTCGCCAAGCGGCAATCCATTCGAGGACCACGACCACTTGATCGTCCGGCTCGACCAGATGTCGCGCAACGAGGAGTCCCAAGAGAGGCTCTGTCTCGCTTCATGGGATTTGGTCGTGTTCGACGAAGCTCATAAGCTCTCCGCTCACTTTTTCGGCAAGGAAATAAAGCGTACGAAGCGCTTCAACTTCGCTGAGAAGATCGGTCAGCACACGCGGCATCTGTTGCTAATGACTGCAACACCACACAACGGCAAGGAGGAAGACTTTCAGCTCTTTTTGTCGCTGCTTGATTCCGACCGCTTTTACGGCAAGTTCCGCGACGGAGTCCACAAAGTCGATTGCTCCGACCTCATGCGACGCATGGTGAAAGAGGAGATGGTGAAGTTTGACGGTACACCACTCTTTCCAGAACGCAAGGCTTACACGGTCAACTACAAGCTGTCTGACATTGAAGAGGCCCTTTACGAGGCTGTCACTCATTATGTGCAGACGGAAATGGGCAAGGCCGACAAACTTGACGGCTCGCGTAAAGGCTCCATCGGTTTCGCTCTCACCGCCCTCCAGCGCCGACTCGCTTCCAGCCCTGAGGCTATCTTCCAATCGCTCAAGCGCCGCAAGGAACGCCTCGAACGCCGCCTGCGCGAGGAGAGACTTGGCATTCGCGGTCAGCAAATTCTTGCTGATACGCTCGCCGATGTCCCCGAAGACGACGATGACCTCAACGCCGAGGAGCAGGAGAGTCTTGAAGAAGCCCTAATCGACCAGGCCACCGCCGCCCGCACCATCACCGAACTGGAGCAGGAAATCGTCATCCTTCAAGGGCTCGAACATCAGGCTAAAGCCGTCGTCGCCTCTGGGCAAGACCGCAAATGGGACGAACTCTCACGCATTCTGCAAAACGACCCCGCCATGCGTGATGCTGGTGGCCGTCTGCGCAAGCTCATCATATTCTCTGAGCACCGCGACACCTTGAATTACCTCCACCAGAAGATTGCCGGAGTGATGGGCAATACCAACAACGATTCCATCGTTACTATCCACGGCGGCACGAACCGCGACGAGCGCCGCAGACTTCAAGCTCTGTTCCGTTCCGACCCTGATGTCCGCGTCCTGGTTGCCACCGATGCTGCCGGCGAAGGCGTGAACCTCCAGAATGCCAACCTGATGGTGAACTATGATCTACCCTGGAACCCGAATCGCCTCGAGCAACGCTTCGGACGCATCCACCGCATCGGCCAACAGGAAGTGTGTCACCTCTGGAATCTTGTGGCCAAGGAAACCCGCGAAGGTGATGTCTATTTCCGGCTTCTCGAAAAACTTCGGGTCGAGAGCGAAGCGCTCAATGGCCGCGTCTTCGACATCCTTGGCGAAGTCTTCGAGGGCATCAGCCTCAAGGATCTACTACTTCAGGCCATCCGATATGGCGACCAACCAGAAATCCGCGCCCGGCTTGGCCAGCGCGTCGAGAACGCTTTCGATCACAACCACCTGCGCGACATTCTTGAGCGCAATGCCTTAGCCCAGGAAACCATGAACGCCGAGCGCCTGTTCGCTGTGAAGGAGGAGATGGAAAAGGCCGAGGCCCGTCGTCTTCAGCCTTACTTTGTTCGCACCTTTTTTATGAATGCCTTTGCAGCACTGGGCGGTTCCATTTATCCACGAGAATCCGCCCGCTTCGAGATCACCCATGTCCCGACTACCATCCGCGAGCGCGACCGCCGTATCACCGGGCGCAACCGCCGCGAACTCGCCCCGGTGCTGAAGCGCTACGAGCGCGTCTGCTTCACCAAGGAAGCCGTCCGCCCGCTCGACAAGCCGAATGTCCCCTTCGCTGCTATGCTCCATCCTGGCCATCCGCTGATGCTCGCTGTGAGTGACTTGCTTCTGGAACAGCATGGTAACCTCCTCCGGCAGGGCGCTATCCTTGTGGACCCATCTGATGAGGGCGAAGAGCCTCATCTGCTTTTCTTGCTCACGCATGAGATCAAATCCGGCGACGATCAGGTGCTCTCTAAACGTCTACAGTTCGTCCGTGTCGTGCCCGATGGTTCGGCCGCATTCGCCGGTTGGGCACCCCATCTTGACCTCGAACCCCTTGTGCCCGCCGACCGGGTACTGCTCAATGACCTGCTCACTGCACCATGGATTTGCGCCGACCAGGAACAACGCGCCCTTGCCCTGGCTGCCACCACGCTCGTGCCGGAACATTTTCAGGAAATCGCCGCCCGCCGTATTGCCCATGTGGACAAGACCCTTGCTGCTGTACATGAGCGGCTGACTAAGGAAATCGACTTCTGGTCCGATCGTTGGCTAAAGCTCAGAGAAGATCAGGAAGCCGGTAAAGACGTTCGCCTCAACCTTGAAAACGCGCGCCGCACCATCGCCGATCTCGAAGGCCGCCTTGAAAATCGGAAAAAGGAACTCAAGGCGATGCGCCATGTCACCAGCGCTACGCCCGTTGCCCTCGGTGGCGCACTGGTTGTTCCTGCGGGATTACTTCGCCGTCTTCGCGGTGAACCACTCGAAGATGGTTCTACCTTTTCCGTCAATGCCGCCGCCCGCAAACGCATTGAAAAGCTCGCCATGGATGCTGTGTGCCTAGCTGAAAAAGCCCGCAACTGTCGAGTGGTGGATGTCTCCCCTCTGAAATGCGGATGGGACATCACCTCTTATCAACCTGCCGTAGAAGGAAAGCAGCCTGACGCCCGCCATATCGAGGTTAAGGGCCGAGTGAAAGGAGCTACAACGGTTACAGTCACCCGCAATGAGATGCTCTACGCTTTGAACCAATCCGACAAGTTCCTGCTTGCTCTGGTCTTCATCGGCGAGGATGACAGCGTCGATGGTCCGTTCTACCTCCGCAACCCTTTCGAAGCTGAACCTGGCTGGGGCGTCGCGTCTATCAATTTTGAAATTAAAGCGCTTCTTGAGCGCGCGGAGGAAGAATGAAGACTACCACTCTGCGACTGGACCGCTTATCACTGCGCAATTTCCGATGCTTCGCGGAGTGTACGCTCGAACTGCATCCTAAGCTTTCCGTACTTGTAGCTGAAAATGGTCACGGAAAGACCGCAATCCTTGATGCAATCAGAATTGCGTTTGGCCCAGTCGTGGACTCACTTTCCGACAATCGGAAGTCTGCTGATTTCGACAGCAAGGATGTGCGCCTTGCTTTTATGAAGGACAGCACAATGAGCCCGGCACTGCAAACTGAGCTTGTAGCAGAGGGCTATATTGCAGAGCAGTCGATTCGTTGGAGCCGCGCACTAAAGAGCGATAGCTCCCGGTCCCGCACAACCACCAAGGACGCTGAAGAACTTCACCGAGTAGCGCAGCAGCTTCTCGATGATACAGATGATCATGATTCGACTGAGGATGCATATCCACCGACCCTGCCACTCATAGCATTCTATGGCACTGAACGCCATTGGAGTGGGGATCACCTGCTTGAGAAGCAGAAAGGGCAGGAGAAAGGGAGGTTTTCTGGGTATTCCGACTGTTTATCTTCGTCTTCATCTTTCAAGGAGTTCATCAATTGGTACGAAACCAAGATGAATGAAATAAGTGACCCACGATTCCCCACTTCCTCAGCCATCAAGCTCATCGCGGCGGTGGAAAAAGCCATGCGTGTAGTACTTAGGCCAACCGGGTGGCATAAGCTGGACTGGAACTCCAAAAAGAGAATCGTAATTGTCATACACCCTCATCACGGTCGCTTGCCCTTGTCGGCCCTCAGCGACGGTGTACGCACTATGGTTGCGCTCGTTGCTGACATTGCTCGCCGGTGTGCGATCCTGAATCCACACCTCGGCGAAAAAGCTGCTCAAAAAACGCCTGGCGTGCTGCTTATCGATGAATTGGATTTGCATCTTCACCCAGGCTGGCAACAGCAAGTAGTCGACTTGCTTGGCAAGGCTTTTCCATCTATGCAAATTGTTCTGAGTACCCATAGCCCACATGTATTGTCGACTGTAGATATGAGATCAATCCGCGTTATCCATCTCCATCATGGCCAGGGTGTGTTTGAGACCCCAAGGTACCAGACTCGCGGGGTTGAGAGCGCCGACGTTCTGATGTCCATCATGCGGATTGATCCTGTTCCGCAGGTGAAGGAGGCGCGGTGGCTCAGTGACTACCGCGCGCTTATTGAAGATGGCGAACTAGAGGCTCCGAATACACAGGCTCTTCGGTCAAAACTCACTAAGCACTTCGGCGATAAGCACCCTGTGATACTCGATTGTGACCGTTTAATTCGCTTTCAGGCATTCAAGCGTCAGCGAACTCGACCGGAGGAAGATTGACAAATGCACAAGCTCGACCGAACAGTCGTTGTCGTGCCAGTATGTCTCGCTAACTACAATTACCCGACGCACAACTGGAATCATGTCAGGGAGGACAAGCAGGAGATTAGGGTGAGCCTTGTTCAGATGCAGGGCCTTCGGTGTGCCTATTGTGAGGGAGCCGTTTATAGCGATGCACATATCGAGCACTTTCGACGCAAGAGGTACTTTCCTCATTTGACATTTGATTGGACAAATCTTTTTCTATCGTGCGATGTAAGGGAGCACTGCGGGCATTACAAAGATCGACCAAGAGGTTTGCCCTATAATCCAGATGATATTGTTAAGCCTGATGAGGAAGAGCCAGATGAGTATTTTTACTTTCACTCGTCTGGCAGTGTGCGATTACGAAATGGACTCAATGCGGTAAAACAGAGACGAGCAAGTGAAACCATCAGGGTATTCAACCTTGATTGCCGTGTGCTTCAAGCCAAGCGCCGCCGTGCGCTAAAGCAGTATGACAGAAAGAATCCAGATTTTTTGGAGATCCTGATGGGATTTGACGAACAAGAACGACAGCAATTCATTGATGAAGAAATTGAAGCAACCAAGGATGACTATCATTGTACTGTGATTCGACATTATTTTGAAAAGGTTTAAAGATGCCATCTTATCCCATCAAGTCCCCTAAAAAGCTTATCGAAGTGGCACTACCGCTTGATGCCATCAATGCAGCGGCGGCGAGAGAGAAATCCATCCGGCATGGACATCCCAGCACGCTGCATCTGTGGTGGGCTCGGCGACCGCTGGCGGCGGCGCGTGCAGTCATCTTCGCTCAGCTTGTGAATGATCCCGGCTACCAACAGGGTGGCGGGTTCAGGTATGGGGTGAATAAGAAGGAAGCAGCAATTGAGCGCAAGCGGTTGTTCAAAATTATCGAAGATTTAGTGAAGTGGGAAAACACAACCAACGAAGAAGTGCTGGAACGCGCTCGCGCAGAGATTCGCCGCTCGTGGCGCGAAGTGTGCGAACTAAATAAAGATCACCCGCAAGCCGCCGAGTTATTCAACCCGGAGAAACTACCTGCGCTGCACGATCCCTTTGCCGGGGGCGGTGCGATTCCACTAGAAGCACAACGTCTTGGCCTAGAAGCCTACGCATCTGATCTCAACCCTGTAGCCGTTCTCATCAACAAGGCCATGATTGAAATTCCTCCCAAGTTTGCTGGACGCGCACCGATTGGGCTCTTACCGCCAGACGAACGTGGCTCACGACTCGACTTGTCGAAGGCGTGGCCGGGCGCGACCGGTCTTGCGGAAGACGTGCGCCGCTACGGGGCATGGATGCGCGAGGAAGCCAAGAAACGCATCGGCCACCTTTATCCGCCAGTTGAGATCACGGCTGAGATGGCCCGCGAACGACCCGACCTGAAACCGCTCGTCGGCCAGAAACTAACGGTCATCGCGTGGCTCTGGGTGCGCACGGTGAAAAGCCCCAACCCAGCGTACTCTCATGTGGACGTGCCACTGACCTCCACCTTCATATTATCGAGCAAGCCAGGAAAAGAAGCTTACGTGATGCCGGTCGTGAAGGGCGACCACTACGAATTCACCGTGAAATGCACTACGAACAGCGATTTCAACATTGAGGAATTCAGAAGCGCATCAAAAGGAACTAAAACGGGTAAAGCACAAGATTTCTTTTGCCTCTTGAGTGGTAGCCCAATCAGTCGGGAGAGTATCCGCGAATTAGGGAAAGCCCAACTACTAGGGCAGCGCTTGATGGCAATCGTTGCAGAAGGCCCTCACGGTCGTGTTTACCTTGCACCAGACCCATCCCATGAAGAGATCGCCCGCTCCGCAGAGCGAAACCCCATAGTCGCTGAAGCTCGAAGCTCATTCCTCAGCGGCGCTACCCCAACACGTGCGATGATCACTGGCGGTGTTTGCTCGGCATACGGTCTGGTGACGTGGGGCGACCTCTTTACTCCACGGCAATTGGTGACATTAACGATGTTCAGCGATCTAGTAGTCGAGGCACGTGAGAAAATCCGACAAGACGCCTCTGCTGTTGGTCTACACGATGATGGCTTGGGCCTCGACTCAGGTGCCACTGCCGCCACCGCCTACGCCGAAGCCATCAGCGTATATCTGGCATTCTTAGTAGGCCAACTCGCCAACCATTCTTCGACAATCTGCGGGTGGAATCATCCGAATACGCAGATGCGTAGCGTGTTTTCCCGCCAGGCGATTACGATGACATGGGACTTTGCAGAAGCTAATGTTTTCAGCGGGTCATCAGGAAGTTATGCGAACTTGCACGAGCGCCAGATTAAAGGTATGGGGTCTCTGAATTTTCGCGATGTTGGCCACGTAGTACAAGCAGATGCCCAAAATCAGAGCTTATCCGCTGGTAAGATCATTTCCACTGATCCTCCATACTACGATAACATCTCTTATGCCATCCTATCCGATTACTTTTACGTATGGATGCGGCGCTCTTTACGCCTAGTATTTCCTGGTATCCTCTCCACAATTACAGTTCCTAAGTCCGAGGAATTGATAGCTACACCTTACCGGCATGGCACCAAAGAAAAGGCGGAAGCCTTCTTTCTAAATGGAATGACGAAAGCTATGCGCAGTCTTGCCGCGCAAGCACATCCAGAACCCCCGGTTACAATTTATTATGCATTTAAGCAGTCGGAAACGGAAACCAATACTGGAACCTCATCTTCGGGCTGGGACACGTTCTTGGATGCGGTCTGTCGATCTGGATTCTCTGTCGTCGGCACATGGCCAATGCGGACAGAGAAGGAAGGTCGGTCGATTCAGTATGGCGTGAATGCACTTGCATCCAGCATTGTCCTTGTCTGCCGTAAGCGTCCCGCTAACGCGCCAACCGTTTCCCGTCGCGAATTCTTGCGCGAATTGAACGCCGTACTGCCCGATGCGCTCGACGAGATGACGAAAGGTTCAGGCGATGATCGTTCACCTGTTGCGCCTGTGGACCTTTCGCAAGCCATCATTGGACCAGGTATGAGCGTCTTCTCTAAATATGCCGCTGTGCTGGAAGCGGATGGCACGCCAATGAGCCTCCGCACCGCGCTCCAACTCATCAACCGATTCCTTGCCGAGGACGACTTCGACCACGACACACAGTTCTGCCTGCATTGGTTCGACCAGTACGGCTGGGCTGAAGGCGCGTATGGTGAAGCCGATGTTCTCGCACGCGCCAAGGCAACCAGCGTGAATGGCCTTGCTGAGGCTGGCGTCGTGCGCAGCGGCGGCGGCAAAGTGAGGTTGCTCCGGCCCGACGAGTATTCCGGTGACTGGGATTCACAGCAGGACACGCGGCTGCCGATCTGGGAAGCTCTACACCAGCTTATTCGGGCGCTCCGGCAGCAGGGCGAAACCGGGGCAGGAAAACTTCTTGGTGATGTAAAAGGGAAAGGCGAAGGCATTCGCCAGCTTGCTTACCGTCTTTATACACTCTGCGAACGTCGGGGCTGGGCTGAAGATGCCCGCTCTTACAATGAACTCATTACCAGTTGGACCGGTATCGAATCCGCTGCTGGCGAAGTGCCGGCCAAACCGACACAAATCAGCTTATTTGACTCTTAATTCAGAGAGGGACTTCTATGCAAAATAAGAAACTCACAATCCGTAAGATTGTGTCCTATCTTAATGATGAAGAATCTGAGGGGGGTGGCTTCTGGTTGCCTAATATTCAGCGGCCCTTCGTCTGGAGCGAAGATCAGATTGCTCGGTTGTTCGATTCCATCATGCGCGAATATCCCATCAGCACGTTATTGATTTGGAAGACGAAAGAGACGGTCAAGCATAGGAGTTTTATCGCTAATTACCACCGAGATATTAAGCTCACTGATTATTACATGCCGGAAAACAAGCGCTCGAAGATGATGGTGCTGGATGGACAGCAGCGCTTGCAGAGTTTGTTTATCGGGCTCAAGGGGAGTTATTCAGGTACTGGTCGAGAGTTGTACTTTGATATGTTGAGCGGTGATGTTGTTGCGCCCGAAGACATACGCTATCGGTTTGCCTTCTTCGAAAAAGCAGTAGCGGCGTGGCCCTGGGTGCGCTTCAAGGACATCGTGTTTGTAACCAACAAACTGGATATGCAGATTGCCCAGGATGTTGAACAGCTCGCTCCGCCCGAGTTGACCACTGAAGACAAGATGAAGCTCCAAATCAACATTGCGCGTGCCCGGCAAGAGTTTGTCAATGATGACAACATTACCTTTCAGGAACTCGATGGCATCGACAATCCTGATGCGTACCATGTAGACGATATCGTCGAAATCTTTATCAGGGCTAATTCGGGTGGAACTAAACTTGGCAAATCCGACCTGCTTTTTTCTTTGCTGATATCAAGTTGGGAGGATGCGGATGGAGAGATGGAGAGTCTGCTGGAGGAGCTTAACCAGGGCGGCTTTGAGTATGATCGCGATTTTGTTCTCAAATCTTGCCTGACGGTTCTTGGCAAAGGTGCACGTTATGATGTTGGAAAGTTTCGTGAAGGCCAAACAAAAGAAGAGATCATAACCAACTGGGAAACGATTGCAACCGCAATCAAGGCCGTGCGTGATTTTGTGGTCTCAAAGACGTATATTCGTTCTGATAAGGCGCTTCCGTCGTATCTGGCGCTCATTCCCCTGATCTATTTTCGCTATCATTACCCACTAAAATTTGCCCATGCGACAGGGCTTCAGGAATATTTGCTGCGCTCATTAGTCACCGGCGTGTTTGGCGGCAGCCCAGACAATCTTATTGATAAAATTGTTCGCAATATTCAGGAGAATCAGGATTTCGTTCCTAGTGAGATCTTTGGCGTTATTCGAGCTGACAATCGCAATCTTGAGATTACTCCAGATGTCATTTTCAACCAATATTACGGATCACGAACAATCCATCTGTTCTTCAACCTTTGGTACCAGGACTTTGACTATAAACCAGCTTTGGATGCGAATGGTCCACAGATCGATCACATCTTCCCGCAAAGCTTGCTCAAGACCGTGAAGGATGTGAACCCCGACAGCGGCAAGCGAAATCTCCTGCACTATCGGGCAGAGCAGCGTGACCAGATTGCAAACTGCATGTTGCTCACTGCAGAGGAAAATGGGTTTGGCGGTAAGTGTGATACTCCGCCGAATAAGTGGTTTGATCTATCAAGATTCAAGAATAAGGAAGTCCAGTTAAGCTATTTCAAGTTGCATCTGATTCCAGATGATCCCGAATTATGGAAGCTTGAGAATTTCGATCATTTTGTTGAAGCACGCAAACGTCTCATTGAGGAGAAGTTCAGTCGTATGCTACGCACAGGTGGAGATCAATCATGACGATGAAACCTTGGAGAGAAGTGGTCGTCCCACATCCTGACGTGCTGGAAGGCACGTTCCTGCAATCGGAATTTGCCGCCGACATCACTGCCGTCCACACAGGCAAAGCCACACGGGAGTATCAAGACGCTGTCGCGTTCTTTGACCGCACTGTCATTACCGAAGGCATGCGACTGCTGCTCATCCAGGTTGCCCAGCGCCTGAACGGCAAAGGCGGCGAGCCGGTCATTCAACTCCAGACGGCATTCGGCGGCGGCAAGACGCATACTATGCTGGCGGTTTATCACCTCGCCACACGGAAGTGTGCGCTGGGCGATCTGGCAGGAATCCCATCATTGATTGACCAAGCCGGGCTATTGGATGTGCCGCATGCCCGCGTAGCCGTGCTGGATGGCCACGATCTCGCCCCCGGCCAGCCATGGAAGCATGGTAAGCAGAGCGTGAGCACGCTCTGGGGTGAACTCGCATGGCAACTCGGCAAGGAAGATGGCATCGCCCTCGTCAAGGAAGCCGACGCCACCGGTACCTCGCCAGGCAAAGACGTGCTCAAGACCTTGCTGGAAACCTATGCGCCCTGCGTGGTGCTGATTGACGAATTGGTCGCCTACATTCGGCAATTTCAGGAAGGCCAGCTCTTGAGTGGCGGCAGTTTCGACAGCAATCTTTCGTTCATCCAGGCTCTCACCGAAGCTTGCAAACTCGTGCCCAACGCTATTCTCCTCGGTTCATTGCCCGAATCGGAGGTGGAAGCCGGCAGCCAGCGTGGCGTGGCTGCGCTTCGAGCGTTAGAAAAGACTTTCGGTCGCGTGCAGGCGCTCTGGAAACCTGTTGCCACCGAGGAGGCGTTCGAGATCGTGCGTCGGCGCTTGTTTGAGCCCGTGCGCAACGAGAAGGCGCGGGAGGTAGTCTGCCGCGCCTTTGCCGAAGCCTATGTGGCCGAAGGGGCTAAGTTGCCAAGCGAAACCCAGGAGGCGCGCTATTTTGACAGGCTTATGCAGGCATATCCAATTCACCCGGAAGTCTTTGACCGACTCTACGAGGACTGGACGACGATTGAGGGCTTCCAGCGCACGCGAGGCGTGCTTAAGCTGATGGCAAAGGTCATCTACAGGCTGTGGAAGGATGAAAACAAGGACCTCATAATCTTGCCCGGCAGCCTGCCGCTTTACGATGGTAGCTCGCGCAATGAACTGATCTACTATCTCCCGGTCGGCTGGGATGCCGTGCTGGAAAAGGACATTGACGGTGAGCGTGCTGAAACAACCGAATTAGAAAGTAAGGAGCCGCGCTTCGGTGCGGTGAGCGCCGCCCGTCGCGTAGCCCGCACAATCTTCCTAGGCAGCGCGCCCTCTTCAGTAGCGCCTAAGGCTGGCTCCCGTGGTCTTGACCGTGCCCGTGTGTTGCTTGGCTGCCTTCAGCCCGATCAGACATCGGCGACTTACTCCGACGCGCTTAACCGCCTAGCCGACCGGTTGCATTATCTAAACAGTTCAGGCGACAAGGTGCAGGATGCGACGCGGTTCTGGTTCGACACCCGCGCCAACCTCCGCCGTGAGATGGAGGAACGGAAGAAGCGCTTCGACGACAAGAACGAAGTTCGCGATAAATTGAGCGTAGTGCTCAAGAAGCTGTCCGGCGGAGCCACCTTCTTCGATGGCGTCCACATTTTCACTCCCCACGCGGACGTGCCGGACGACAGCGCACTTCGTCTCGTCTTTCTAGCTCCCGAGCAATTCTACGCCCGCGAAGAAACGCGGCTGGCCTTCGACGCCGCGTTGGATTACGTCCGCAACAATGGCACCAAACCCCGCTACCGGGGCAACCGCCTCGTCTTCCTCTCGTCAGACCAGGGTTCGCTGGCGCGGCTGCGCGACTGCGTCCGGGTCGCTCTGGCATGGGGCTCCATTGTCGAAGACGTTAAGCAAGAGCGCTTGAACATTGACCAGCTACAGAAGAAGCAGGCTGAGAAAGAACTCCAGACCGCCGAGGATGTACTGCCGCGGGCAGCTCGCGAGTGTTATAAGTGGCTGCTCTGTCCGATACAACACTCGCCCATTGAACCCAAGCCGACGATTGAGGCTTTCCCGTTGAACACCGGTAGCTCAGCGCTCGGCAGCGAAATTGAGCGCGTGTGTGCGGACAACGAACTGGTGATCACCACCTGGTCGCCAATCCATCTGCGCAGCAAATTGAAGGAGCTTTACTGGAAGCCCGACAATCCGGTCACCAAAGCGATGACGTTTTGGGAAGATACCCTACGCTACCTATACCTGCCGCGATTGAAGACCCGCACAGTGCTGGAGCAAGCCATTGTGAAAGGCGCTGCCAGCCGAGATTTCTTCGGCACGGCTTATGGACAGCACGAAGACAAGTTCGATGGCTTCAAGCTCGGTGAGGCCAACATTCAGCTAGATGACACGCTTCTACTCATCGAGCCGGATGCGGCGATGCAATATGAGGCTGCCCATGTCGCGCCCCTTACTCCAATTCCCGATCCAGGAGGCACTACTCCGTCTGACGCTATACCTCTTGGTCTTGGACCGACACTGCCAACAACTATACCTCCCATTGCAGACGGGGTACCGAAGGTCCACAGCTTTATCGGCACAGCCGAAGTGAATGCCGCAACAGCCAAGATGCGCCTCGTGCAGATCGCTGAGGAGATCATCAGTGTACTGGCCAGTGACTCACAAGCCGCTGTGAAAGTCAGTTTAGAAATCACAGCCGATTTTCCCGAAGGCGTCTCCGATCAGATTAAACGCGCCGTCTCGGAAAATGCTGCAAGCCTTGGGTTCAAGAATAAGACTTGGGAGTAGGAGTCAGCATCTGAGTAACTGCTCTAGACGCCCAAACAAGTGACGAAGCGGAACCGCCGAAGGGAGATCGCATGGCTTTTGTTAGTGCCGTTTCCGCACACGCTGAACGCGAGCGTTCATCTTTCACATGTTGCATCCTCAACCATGAACAACTATAAATAGACAGAAGTGTTCAGGTGGTTTCCTACTCTCCATTTCAATGGTTTTGAAAATTAGAATTGGTGATTTGCCATTTATTATCAGACATCTACTAAAACCATCAATCATTAGGATCGATAGTACGTCCAATTTCAGCGCCGATGGCCGTGCCGATGGCAATTCCCAATGGGCCAACGAGAGAGCCTATGAAGCCACCAATTACTCCGCTTCTAATAATGTTAGACCTTTTAAGTTGCTCTTTCTTAGGCCTTGAGTATGGCGCTCGTTTCCGCCCGTACTGAGATCGTGTTGTTCTCGAAGACTGAATAGCTTTATTTCGATTACAACTAATACAAGCTGGATAGAGATTGTTAAGATGGTTCGTTCCTCCTCTTGAGCGAGGTACGGAATGCTCAACTTCCCAAGCTCCTTTGGCACCAAAATTGGCGTAGTTAATGAAGCTCAATTTTTTACCACAAAGATGACAGTATCCATCGGTGCGGTCGTAAATCCGATTCAGAGTGTCATTATCATAAGACATGGCAAACTAGCCTCCTCTTCAATATTGCTAATCGAACAATCTAGCTTGAGCCACAGGCGGAACCGGCCTCGGTCGACCATCAGGGCAGATCTCAATGACCTGAAGTTTTTCAAGTCGTATCTTCATCATCGTTCCCGACACTCCATAACGTTCAGCAAGGCGATAAACAGGCGACCAACTGTTGAAATCCCATCCTTCTTCGAGCATCTCAAGCAAATGATCTCGCGGGATGCGAAGGCATAAAGAGAAATGCTCGGCCTGACGAAACATCCATTCCGGCTCGTAGCGATTTCTCATTTGGGCAAGAGTTTGCCGAGCCGTTTCGCTGACAAGAGCGTTACGCACTAATTCGTCGGTCAGCCGTTTATTCGCTTCTCTCTGTTTCTCTACTTCTTCCCGCGAGAGGCCGTATTGGTACCAAGAACTCTTATGGAAAAGCCGTGGCTGATCGTGAGCAATGTCCGAAAACAGCAGGGAGCTATCGTCCGAAAGAGCTTGTTCCCAGTGACCCAACACACAATGACCGCCTTCATGAGCGAGACACGCACAATAGACATCAGGTCTAGTCTCGAATAACTTGCGATGTTTTTCGTTAATGGTTACAAGACCGCCATCGGCGGGAGAATAGTTGGCAAAAAAGGATGTGTCCTCAGGTTCTTCAATCTCTTCCCAAAGGGTTGATATTTCAAGCAAGTCAATAAAGATGTCCATATTGACAGGAAAGCCGCGCTTATTGCTGCTCTGCGCGCGGTAAGCGCGATTACACGCTAGTGCAACTTCGTCAACTGTATCGTGTGAGACGAAACGCGAGGGCTTGGGCACCTCAACGTCAAGGGTGAGCATAATCATTTTCTCCCCGGTTTTGATTTGCGTTTAGCTTCTAACTCGAACTGCACCTGCTCAAGGATCTTTTCAATCTTATCCGGCGGCAGATGTACGACTGCACGAAATAGCTTTCCGACCATTGGCTTTTCACTAGCAATTCGGGTAGCCTTTTCTAACTCCTCATCAATCCTCCCGGCGCTAGATAAAAGCTCTTGACGCTCTTCCTCAGTACACTCAAGCGCTTCGGCGATCTTGTCGATTGTATCGCGGGTAGGCTTTGAGTCAAATCGGTCGTTCTCTAATCTGGAGAAGTAGCTGTAATCCATCTCGATCTTCTGCGCCACATCCCGTTGCGTTTTACCTTTCGTGCGGCGAATTCGCTGTAGCGTTTTTCCAAAGGTCATTAATATTCCCTCTCCATAGAAAATATTGACATTGAATATCAACTTTTGCTATCGTGAGGTTGATAGTCGCTGTCAATGATACTGATTATCAACAAATGGCGCAAACATTTTCTTATTTTAGATTTTTGCGCATACAGGTAAGGAGGAAGTCAGTGCCACTTAGCAACACTCAACTTCTCTATTATGACTCGAACGTATTGCGCCTGCCGGCAGACAAGCGCACCGAATACCATCAGCAGGTGGACCGACTGATCGATCATCTTCGCGAAAAAATCAAGGAACACACTTCGTTCCGAATTACCCGTGTTATGAAGGCCGGTTCTTTCGCCAAGTTTACGATCCTCCGCAAAACAAATGAGGACCCTCTAGACGTTGATGTCGTCTTTTACCTGGAAGGTGAAGACATAGACCAGGAAACTTATGAAAGCTTGAGTGAGCAGATTTATGAATTTCTCATTGCCGCCTATCCGACCAAAACTGTAGATCAGTTCAGTATTCAGAAGCGGGCAGCAACAGTGGTCTTTACCGGCAGCGGCCTCAGCGTGGATGTCGTGCCCGTAATCGCAAAAAATGATCAGCCAGGCTACGGCTGGCAATATGGTCTGGACGGGTCGAAGACTCTCACCTGCGCCCCCGGCCAGATCAAGTTTATTAAGGATCGGAAGGATATAGACGCTGACTTCCGTACCCTCGTGCGGTTAGGTAAGAAATGGCGAAATCGCCATAAAGCAGATCTCAAAGGCCTAAAGTCCTTTACGATTGAGTTGATAATGGCGTATCTCCTTGATCGCGACGGCAAGACCGGAAAAATAGAACAACGTCTCTGCAACTTCTTCCTCTACATCGCGCAGTCGGAGCTAAAAGAGGTAATTTCTTTTACCGAGAACACGCTACCACTTGGAGCCTTCGCTGATCCAGTCATCATCGTCGACCCTGTGAACAGTGGCAATAATGTGGCCGCACGAATCGAGGAGGCCGAACGCGCTTCCATCGTCGAAAAGGCGGTTGAGTCATGGGAGATCGCGCACTTCGCATCGGCAGAGAATAATTTGGAAGTTTGGAAGGAGCTTTTCGGGCCACGCTTCAAGGTGGAGGACTAAACAGGTGACATACAGCGCAAGCCAAACGGAGACTTACTCAGCTGTAGATATTGAGAATGTTTTTCGGCAATTTACAACTGACCTGCGAATGATTGCGGACAGCTCTGGCGCAATGACGAGAGTGCAAGCAGAAGAATACGGGCACGACATCGAGTACTTAGCAAAGAAGGATTACCTGAAATTCGTTGACGTGACACTCTTTTCATACGGGGAAGAAGTGAAGGCAGTCCGGTACACCGTCAATACTGCCGCTGGCTCTTTGACTCCAAGTCGTCCAGGCGGTGTCCTCTGGCCAAAGGTGTCTGGTGCCCGCCTGACTGTGATTGTGGGTCCAAATCAGTCGTTTTGGTTAGTCCCAACTATTATGAACGCCTTGAAGATTTCCTGGAGCCCCACTAGCCAAGACATTAGTCACTCGTCCTTGCAAGCAGGTGCCGGACGCTCATACGTCAGCAATGCTTACGGGGCGCAAAGACAAGACTACTCGAAATGAACCAACAATCAAGCAAACCTTCTGTTTTCGATAGCAAGATCCCGCTTCCGGACGCAGTACTCACGAAAAGAGCCAGGACATTGCTCGGCTTTGATGAACGATACGCTCGTGTGAGTGATCGGCTTCGGCTGTTCCTACGTTTGTCGGAGTTACCTGCATGGAGCAAGAGATATCATGCCGGAGTCATTCCGCTGTGCGATCTAATCACTGAGCAGTATCCGCTCGTGATTTTTTATGGGGACGTCGGCACAGGAAAGACTGTCACCGCCGAATGTCTCGCCAACCGTCTTGTCGCCGAGGCCGGCGAAGTCGCCGACGAGTCCATACTCTTCAAGTTGAGCACCCGCGTCCGGGGAAGCGGGAAAGTCGGCGAAATGGGAACGCTGATTACTGAAGCGTTCTATGATGTGGTCCAGTCAGCGGGGAAAACCCGCAGGGCAATCCTCATCATTGACGAAGGCGATTCTCTCGCCGCAAAGCGGTCCCAGGAGCACAGTCACCATGAGGATAAGGTTGCAGTTAACACCCTGATTCAACACGTGGACGCCCTGCGCCAGTATCACGGTCGCATCCTCGTGTTCCTTTGCACCAACCGCTTGGGTGTACTCGATGCGGCGCAAGAGCGCCGCGCCGCTCTCGTCGAGCCGTTTACCCGTCCTACAGACGATGAGCGCCTTGAACTTTTTCGCCAGGATCTTGCAGGGTTGGGGTTGAATGATCAGGAATTCACTACGCTAATGACCGCGACAGCGAAGCGAGAGGATGGCACGCCACCGTGGACTTTCTCCGACATCAGAACTCGGCTCTATCCGGCAGCATTGGCGAAAGCATTCCCAGATCAACCACTAAGTCTGCATCATTTTCTAGATGCGGCTAAAGAAATCACCCCTTCGCCTGTTATGGAAGACGCTTGATGTATGGAGGATTCTTAATATGTCGAAACTACCGCTCTTAGGACGCCGCGTTCACATCGCCGGCAGTATTGATAAAGATCCTGCCGTTGCGCGCACTGAAGATGTCACGCAAGCCCGTGCGTTCATACAGGGCCTCACGGCTGAGCTGGTCAAAGTCGGTGCGACTTTTGTTGTACCTATTGACGATGAGAAGCCACGTTCTTGCGACGATATGCCAATCTGCTTCGACTGGCTGGTACAGAAAACAATTTTCGACAACCTCATACATAGACCGCGTGAGACGGCAGCGCTTGGCGGGTCGCCGCTGATCGCAGCGGTCCAGCATTATAAGACCGAGGGGCAGATTCCCGCTCAGTATGCCGACCTTTGGGACGGGCTACGAGGATCAGACATGGTGTATGTGGAAAATGCTAACCAGTGGGATATGAACAGCAAACGCCTAGAAATGCAGGCGCTGCACGGCGATATTCTCATTACTCTAGGTGGAAGTGAGGGCGTATTGTTTTTGGCGAACCTTTATCACGATGCAGGTAAACCAGTCGTCCCTCTAAACTTTCCGATTACCGGCAATGACAAAGGTTCGTGCCGGCTCTTCAGCCTGGCCCTCACTCGTCACTATTCGGAGCGTTTCTTTCGGACGGAGGACGGTTCTCCGGCTCATGGCCTCATCAACCGGATCAACTTCGCATCGAGGCACGACACGGCGCATCGCGTTCAGGCAGTCATGGAATTACTAAGAGCATTGGAGCGCCCCACTGTGTTCGGGGTGCGCCTCCTCAACCAGAAACACGAAAAGTATGCGAGCGTAGAGGACTATTTCGAGGGCGTGGTCAAGCCTGTAGTTGACTCATTAGGCTTTAAGCTCGTGATCGTGGACGGGAGAAAATTGAGTGAGGAGAGTATCATCAATCTTGAAATCTTTACCAAACTCCATCGGAGCAATGTCGTCATCGCGGATATGACAGGCGAGCGTCCCAACAATTTCATTGAGCTAGGTTATGCGCTGGGGCGAGGGCATCGGGTAATGGTTACTGCCGAAGAGGGAACACATAACCCTTTCGATATAGAACCAGTGCCTACCCACTTTTGGAAGCCGTCTTCATCTGCCTCTTTATCCGAAAGAAAGGACGCATTGCTCGAATACTGGCGTGCTAACGCGACGCGGCGGCGGCTCGTTGAACCCGATCCGTTGGTGCCTTAAGGCAGTTGAATTAATTTGAGGAATGAGCGATGGATATTCAAATCATTAAAAACGAAGATCCCACTGCCGAATGCTTTATCTCCGTGGACGTGGAAACATCGGGACCGATTCCAGGCGCGTTCAGCCTCTTATCCCTTGGTGCATGTATCGTACGTTCGGGGCTGAATCACGCCGACGATGCTTCATCCAGAACATTTTACTGCACGCTCAAGCCGCTAGAAGGGGCAGGAAGAGACCCGGCAGCACTTGCGGTTACAGGCTTTTCGCTTGAAGACTTGATCCGGACAGGGAGGAGCCCAGAGGAAGCAATGATTAGCTTTGAAGAATGGGTTTTGACAGCGTCTAGAGGCGCAACGCCAATCTTCGTCGGGCTAAACGCCGCCTTCGATTGGTCCTTCATTAACTATTATTTCCACCAATTTTTAGGCCGCAATCCTTTCGGCTTTTCCGCCTTGGACATCAAGTCGTTGTACATGGGATCGACAGGCAGTGCCTGGGCGAATACGAAGTCCAGCCTCATGGCCGCAACCCTCGGCATCCCGCATGGCAAGATGTCTCATCATGCCTTGGATGATGCGCAGGCGCAGGCGGAACTATTTGTCGCTATCCGCGAACGCAGCAAGCAGCACTAACTTTCATTTTACGAATCACATTGCCGATTTGCTAAGAAATATCTATTTTGACCCGCTGTTTAAGCTAAAAACCGAGTGGCGACCAATGCTCAGAGAAGAAGTTAGAGTTCTGCCGTCAACAGTCTCCGCTTATTATCAACTCGGCTGAAAGTAGAAGACGGATTTTTTCCGTTCGTCCAAGATAGTTGAGGAATCATGATCGTTGCGTCGCCTAGCTCTCGCGAAACCAATTCAGCACTATCATTGGCCAGTCCGGACAGCGCAATATCATTCTCCTATAAAACCCAATACATAGCTACAGGTTCTTGTCGTAACTGTCCCCAATCTGGTGTCTGAATGCTTGTTGAAGTAAAGCACCGCACGGCTGGATAGACTAAAAACTGCTCGACCATCATTCTTATTACTCATCCGTCCACATATCGATGTCCTTCTCAAACAAAAATCTTATAACCTCTACTGTCCCGATACTCACACGCTTCCTATGTTTGATTAACTCTCCTGCCAATCTCCAGTCAAGCTCCATCAACTCTCGCATTGATGCTGTACCACAGTGTCCTTCCCGAGGGCGATAGCGGCCAGCCCGATCCCGTAATAGGCTTCGGCTAAATCTCATTCGAGACAGATGGCTTAGTGCAAAGATCCGTCAGCATCCACATAACGAGATTTGAGGAGCTACACCCTAGTCAACCCCGAGCCAATCAGTTGCGCGTTCTTCATCCCTCATAGACATTTCTCACGGCTTAAATTCCAACCTGCCCCATACCTCTTTAACGCGATCTAGTGATTCCGCCACGAGCGTATCAACCCACCGTGTGACTGGGATCATGCGCAAAGGAATGCCGGCCAGTGCCGCGTCATCAATCCCTTTGGCAGCACCCTCCCAGATAATGACCTCCGTCCTTCGGGTAGCCGTGAGGTGGGTCTTCGAATCGCGCACCCGTTCCGCGATCAGCGCCGCAAGGTGGCCGCAGACAGAAGGGTTCGAGCGATGGTCTCTGTCGAAGCCGATCAACACGTCATGACCGCGAGTGGCGGCGATCAATCGGGCGCGAGAGTTCCCTACCCCTGAGGTTGCCACGACAAGGTTACGCGGCCTGAGCGATACGAACGCTTCTGCCTTGAGCGCGCCTTCAGTAATCAAGAGTGGACTTCCACACGGGCAGTTGCTCTCGACGAATGTGAAATGAATGGGGTCGCCAGTTCCCACACCTTGAGGCTCACCCGCCGATGAAAGCCAGCAATACCTCTTTCCCGCGTCTTCGCCGGCGGCGCGAAGCTGACAAGCCTGAATGCGTCCCTCTGCATCGTGGTATGGGATGATGAGAAACGGGTGATCGTAATTCACCTTTTTCCAAAGCCGCACTCGTCCGTTTGGCTCCTGCCAGAATCCTGGGATGCCGATGAGTGGCACATCCTTGCGACTCGCGCCGTGTAAAGGAAAGTATTTCTGTACGAAGCGGTGTAATTTGTAGGACAGTCTATCGCGTTCGCTCATCTCAGGCGGCAGTGCCCCGAACTTCGCCACTTCTTTTTGTAGAAAGCCGCGTGAGAGTAATCCTCTTGGGCCGCTGACAAGTTCCTGATCATAATTCGACGCCGGCGAGAGTCGAATCATTTCACTATAAACCGCATCTCTCACCTCAAGCGGGGCGAGGCTGATTGACGGCTTGTTGTCGTTGGCTGACTGCTGCACATCCAATGCAATGGCTGGTAAGCGATCTGAGTGGATGTGGATGAATCCACCCTGATTATTCATCCTGGTAGCGCCGGCACTGACACGCATACAAATGGAGACCTGCTCATCCCTGGTGTAAACGCACCAATCCGGTTTCCCACAAATGGCGCAAGGTCGTCGCCGGTTAACGCGAGCAAAGCCGCTTGAGATTAGAGTTCTTTGATTTCGCCTGATGACTTGAATCATATTGCCTCCTCGTTGATTGCAGGGTTTGGTCTTATGAACCTTTCCTTCAATCGTTTTCCCCTTAGTGGCAACAGGAGCCGCCTGGGCGCCCGAAAGAGCGCACCCGCAGGGGCGGAACGAAGAGGAGCACCCTGCGACGAAGTCCAGGGTTGCGCTCGATGGGCTGGCGAGCATAATGAGGCAGAAGGGAAAATTTGATGGTACGGATTGTACCTGGTCTATAAGCGCTCTGGCTCAGATTCTTCAGCGCGACCTCCCACTCCCCCACATAATCTCGACTCACTCTGCTTCAACAATTCTTCAACTTCGTTGTTGCCGTAGCGCAAGCCCCGTGCGTGATAACAGGACCAGCAGGCAACAAGGCCAGGGTTTTTATGTCTAAGGCATAATGGGCACACGTCGCTTGCGCGGACGTGTGGATAGTCCAGCATCTCATTCTCTCTGACAGTTGAATTATTTCTTTACCGCGAAGCGCCGGGTGACCTGGCTATCATCATTTCCCAGATGATTTCTTGTTTGCGTTTGCCATCGCTGACATTCTCAAACACTACCGAATCGCCATTGGTCGCCGTGACCTTGATGTCGGAAACGCCGAACAGTGTCTGAAAGAAATGCTGGCGGTGCGTGACATCACGGATGTAGCTGAGCGGGATGCGGCGCGAGGTCTTTTCGAAGGTCCCAGTCTGGGCTTCGATATACTCGGCTGTTACGGTGTAGCTCGCCTTGCGCAGCCTCGCGTGGGAGGAGAGGAGGAACGTAAGCATGCCTCCCAAGGCCATTATGAGAGCATACCCGACGCCGATTTTAACAGCATCACTGATCGGCAGAAGAAGAATCACTATTCCTGTAGCGACTAGAAGCAGGGGCACGAAGTAGCCGAGCTTAATTAATCGCATATCGGGTTGATCAGCCAGGACAGGCTTGATTCGATCTGCCCCGCCTTGATTCCCTGCGACTGCTTTCAGCCCGCTCATAGCCGACGCTCCAGACATTTCATGCTCTCTTAATCGTGGGCTCAATACCGTAATGCTAAACCGTGTTCGATCTCGCGCGCAAGGTTATGCCCGACGGCGCTGATAACGCTCGCCATCGCATGCAGCCGCGCGGCATCTACCGCGGCATCTCGTACTTGACCGGCTGCCTTGATTGAACCATCAAAGGTAATTTTATTTGCCCTCTGCTCTAGCGCCGCGCTTTGATTAACACCTCCGATGGTAATTGCGGTGCCGCGATTGACGCCTCCTGCAGCCTGTGATGCTCCGACACTGGCCGCATCAATCTGCCCCTGAGCGAATTTCTGGTGTGCGTCAGTCATTTGCTTGAGATAGACATCCTGGTTAGCGATCTGACCTTGCGCCGCACGGCTTTGATTCTCTATTAACCCTCCGGTCGCTGTATTGAGGGCAGTCTGCTGACCTTCAGCACGATTTTGAATTGATTTATACTGTTGAACGAGACCGTATGCGCCACCGCCGACCTTAATCCCTTCGCCAACTATGGTCCTGCCGGTTGATTTACCATCGCCTTCTACTATCCCGCCCAACCAATCTGATCCTCTGATGACTTTACCACCAACCCAATTCTGGGTATCGGCAGCACGGTTAGTCTCAATGAGAGAACTCTGCTGGTCGCGGTGCACTCCCAGATCGCCGATGGCCTGGGTATTACGCACACCAATATCACCTTTGCTGAGGGTGGTTGTGGCGGCTGCCGAGTTGACGCCGAACATCTGCCCAGCCTGCGCGCTCATGATGGCCTGCGCGCGTGCACCATAGATTTGTCCGAGTGCCGCGACCTGACCACCATGCGCCGAAGCGATGGCCGCGATCTGCCTCGCCCGCACTCCTAGATTTCCTGCTTCAAGTCCAGCGCCGGCACGCGTCACCTCGCCGCTGTACGCACCTTGCGCCTGTGTCCGCTCGGCCTGGTTTTGCAAAGCCGCTGCCGCCTGTGCGCTCACCAGTTCAACTCCGGTACCGACAATCGCCGCCGCCCATCCGGACACTGTTGAAGACACCGATTCATAAACTTGCCCCATCGAGACCTTGTAGGCGATGACCGGCGAGAACCAGACGCAGAGGCCGGTGATGAGCATGATCGCCGCCGCAATCACAATCGTGTAGATGGGCTGGGCCAGGGGGTTTGAGATCACCTGCATCGTCGCAGGGTCCCAGACATAGAGCGGGTCGGGATCACCTACCGCCATCGCCAGGTTGCCGCCGAGGTAAGCCAGTCCCCGGATGAGATAGCTGACGACCGGCCAGACCAGGGTGAGTACGACCACGCCCCAGAGGAAAGGGTATGAAATTTTATTCGCGAGGTTGCGATCAATGGCGACGGCAATCATCAGAGGTGCGGCCAGCCGCACCGCGATCAGCAGAAAGCCGCCGAGCATGATTAGAAAGAGATCGCCGAATTCAATGATGCCGCGCGCGAAGCTCATCACGCTGAACATCGTCGGCATATTCCAGGAAGAGACATCCAGCTTACGCTCGACATCCTTGAGGTTTGCTTCTTTATCGTAAAGCACACCGAGAACGACATCTGTACCATTGGGGCCGGGCGCGACCGGCACATCCTGCCCATTGACCTTGACCGTGAACAGACCTTCGGTGAACTTCTGGTAGCTGTCGTTGAAGCTGTCCCTCTGCCCATGATAAAAGCGGCTCAGGACAGAGTCGCCAATCAGTTCATTACCTCGCGCGATCTGGTTGCCAATACTGTTCAAGTAATTGATCAGAAATGGCCCGCTGCCTAAAAGGGCGAGGCAGACGGCCAAGCGCCCGAACCACCAGAAGGCGTCGGCGCTGGCGCCATTGTTCTCGCGCCAGAGCCTGGCGAAGCTGAACATCACAACGAGAGCGGCCAAGACAATGGCAATCTTCTCGAACCACGAGAGCAAGGGGCTTTCAACCTCGGATTGCAGCTTGGGGATCAGTTCGCCGGCGCGTTGCGCAAGTCCCGCGATATTTTCCGAAAGTGTCTTACCGCCCGTCGGCGTCGGCGCAGGAGTTGGACTAGGCGTTTGGGCGAGGGCGGTCAACCCAAGGATCAGGCTAATCACCGCCAGGTGCAGGGTTTCAAAAAGGCGTCGTTTGAGCGTTATGGTTTGCATCGCTTTTCTCTATTCAGGGCTGGTCTTGAAGGCGGCGACCTTCAATATCATCAAGAATCTTCGTCAGTTCATCTTTGTCTTTGTTAAAGCTATTCCAGGCGTCATTGGAAGATTGCACCTGCTGGCCGAAGTTGACGCGCTCTTCCAGGACGATGTTGTATTTCTTAGTGCGCGTGACGATCTCCGCTTGCAGACGACTGATGTCGGCGTCGAGCTGGGTGATCAGCAACTCGCAGTTGGAGATCTCTTGTTTGAGGTCAGAGATGCACGCCGCGCACCGCTGGCTTTCCGGCTTGGCCAGCTCCCGATCCAGATTCGCCTGCGCCTGTTTCTTCTGCGCCTCGGCCCCGGCTTTCCTGGATGAAGCGGTCTGCATCTCGTAAAGCAGACGCTCTAACTGATTATCCATGCGGGCGAGACGCTCAAGGTTGGCGACGGTGTCCTGGCTCGTTCGCCCGATGGAGTCTTTCAGATACTCTTCAAAATCCCGCAGGTCGGCATCGGGATCGAAGATGCCATTGTGCAAGCGGTCATTGATCGCTTTGATGGCGCGGATGCGCGTCCTGACTAAGGCTTCGAGCTGGTTCTTGAGTAAAAAAACGCCGCGCACGGAGCGACCAATGTTGCTCATAGTGGCGAGCCAGACCGAGTTATGAAAGACCAGTTTCTCCGCTTGCGTGAGCACGCCCTTAATCGTGGTCAATTGTTGGACGGCGTTCTCGTAGATCCGCGCATAGTGACTGATGGTCTGTACCCAGCGGTTGGCTTCTTCAATCCGCTTCTCCCACTGAAGGGTGTACTGTGCCGGGTCATAGACGGTCCATTGGGCATGCGCAATGGGCGTCGGCATGATAAACAGGCCAAGCAGGAGGCCGATTAATATCTGCCGCATGAATGTGAGTCTACGTCTTTTCATTTCTGTTCAGCCTCCTTCGATTTATTCCCGACCGAAATGGCGAATTCACGTAAGGCGGCGAGGTCTTTTTCCGACAGCCTTAATTCGGTTTGGCCGAGTCTCAGTTCGACTTCTTTCCCATTGGCGATCTCTGTGAATGTGTCGAACGGCAGGGTCAGCGCCAGCGTTACCTTCACCAGATTGGGGCTCGGAAACGCATTCATCATGTCTGCAGCGCCGGCGTTCAGGCGTTTCCCATCGACAATGAAGAGGGTTTCGGCTTTGTCGTAGTAAAGGTAACGCTCGGCAACCGAATCGAAGATCAATCGTA
>JBIOWC010000490.1:0-8896 GCA_044868105.1 Blastocatellia bacterium | reverse complement strand
GTAGCGGACGGATAGGTCGCGCTACTCACCATCAGATAGATGGGTTGCCGGCGTCAGCGGTCTTAATTCGCCGCTCATTAAGCGAAGCAAGAGATACATAGCGCCGGAAATGAAACCGATCATGAACAAAAATAGCCAATAGGGAATCTGCCCGCCAATCGCTAAATTTTGTAAGACGCCGACCAAGAGCAGACAAAGCGAGTTCACAAAAAAAATCGCCATCGAGCGGGCCGATTGTTGACCTTTTTGATATTTGCGCGAGAGCGGCACAATTTCGCGTCTGAGGAATGAAAACATCGCAAAAGAGGGCGCAATCATCAACCAGGGCGCGATGATGAGCAGCGCGTGCCAGGGATTTCGCCAGATAATCGAATAAAGCAAAAACAGGATGAGCGCGCCGGGAACCGCAAAATAAAGAAACGCCGCTTTTCTTAGGCCTCGGTGGATGTAGCTTAAACTCTGGACCGGCGCCACGCGAAAGATGTAGGCGGCGGCGTAGTGTTCCGAAAATAATAGGACTTCGGTTGCCGACATCATCACAAAGGCAATCATCGCGCCGCCAATTAAGGCGCCGAAAGTGAAATGGTCGTTGAAAAACGGGTCGGAGAGTTCTTTGCTGAATAGTCCGAGCAACGGAAAGATGATGAAGTAAGCGAAGGTCGGATAGAGCCGAACTTTGATTTCGCGGTCACGCTTAATATAGCTTGAAACCAAATCGAAGACCGCGCGTTCAACCGGATTGCGTAACCAGATCTGCTTGAATGTTTCAAAACCGCCGGCCCGACTCCCAGCCGTCGGTTCCCGGCCCGCTGCGACCGGTTGCGGCTTCGCTTCAGGAAGCGTTGATGAGTCAAAAGCCAGTCGCGACACAAACGATGTATACCCCCCGGCGATCTTTCGCAAAGCCACGAAGCTCACCGCCCCCAGGGTCAATAAGGCGATAGCCGCCAGGGCGAGCGTTACCCCGGTGACTTTGCCCATCAGTAGCAGGGTCAGTCCAGCAAACCAGGCCGGCGGATAAACGAGAAAGTAATAAAAATATTTATGGGAAGCTTCTGCGTAATTGAACTCCAGCCTATCCATCACCCGCGGCAGCAGTTGATAGCTGAGGATAAAAATCACCGTGAGCGCCGTTTGCGCATAGGCAATAATATTGTTGAATTTCTCTTTATCAACATAGCGCATCAGCAACCCGTAGCTGGTGACGACCAGGACGGTCGCCAAGACCGAGACTAAAAAAGAGGAAATGATATGGGCAAAAATGAACAGGGCGTTGGAGCCGGTTGCCCAGATGCCGAAGATGGTGGGGAAAAAATTGATGGCGACCGTCAGCAACAACGCAAAGAGAAACAGGTTTAAGGTCTTCGCTGCAAATAATGTCCGCGAGGTGATGGGCAGGTGACCGATAATCTCCGGCTCACTCTCGTTGAAGATGACATTCCCGGATTCGGTAATGACCGCCAGGGCAATCAGCGCGAAGGTATAGCTTGAGGCGACCAGGGAAAAGAAGAAAACATCGGCACGGACGAAGACAAAGAAACCGATGACGAGTCCTGAAACCACATACATCAGCAATATAGAAAACAAGGCGCGGTTCGAGGTGATGTTCTCTTTTTTGCCCTGTTGAAGCAGCGATTTTCCGCTGCGTAAATCCAGCTTGAGATAAACGCCAAGCAGGGTTTTCAGTTGCCGCGCATCTATTCCTTGTTGTTCGAGAAAGCTCACAATTTATCGGTTAAAAAGAGAAGGTCTTGGAAAATTCTTCGGCGCGCTCTTCCAGATTGGTGTGCGCCGTCAGTTTATTAAAGATGCGTTCAAGCGACCCTTCGCCGCTGGCCGTCTGAAGTTCAGCGAGCGTTCCGTCGGCAACCACCCGCCCGCGGTCAATAATGATGATGCGGTCGCAGGTGCGCTCGACGACATCGAGAATGTGTGAACAATAGAAAATCGTTTTGCCTTCGGCGGCTAAATTTTTAATCAGGGTTTTGAACATCAACTGGGTGCTGGCGTCCAATCCATTCAAGGGTTCATCAAAAAAAATCACCCGCGGGTTGTGAATCAACGCGGCCGAGATAACCACTTTTTGGCGCATCCCTTTTGAGTATGCCGACAACAATTTTTGCGCCAGCGTTTGCTGGCTCAGTTCAAAAAAATCGCCGAACTTGATGATGCGGTCACGAATCAGCCGGTCATCCAGGCCATAGAGCCGGCCGACCATTTCAAGATATTCGCGTCCGCTCAAGGTTTCATAGACAGCGCCGGAATCGGGAACATAACCGATAATCTTTTTTACTGCGAGGTTATCGCGGGCAATATCGAATCCGTAAATTTCCGCGCGTCCGGCGGTCGGCGCCAGCATTCCGGTGAGCATCTTCACGGTGGTTGATTTGCCGGCGCCGTTGGGGCCCAGATAACCGACAAGTTGTCCGGAAGGAATTTGCAGGCTGATATGGTCAACCGCAACCAAATGGTTGGGGCTGTGCAAATCGCCGTAAACTTTCGTGAGCTGATCGAGAACAATCATATGGACAATGTGCTTTCTCAGTACGGGCGATAGTAATCGTCCTCGTCATTCCCTCTAAATGCGGCACGCCGGTCGGGACGTTTTTTGCGGAAGAGGAATGAAAGCGCCAGGCCGGTAACGAAACCGCCAATGTGCGCCATATAAGCCACCCCGCCGCTTCGTTGATAAACGCTCGCCGTATACTGGCTGAAGATTTGAATGACAATCCAAAAACCTAAGACCACCACCGCCGGCAGTTCGGTTATCGTCGCAAAGAACCCCAGCGGAATGAGCGCGCGCACGCGGTTTTTCGGAAACATCACCAGGTAGGCGCCCAGCACGCCGGCAATCGCCCCGGAAGCGCCGAGATTGGGAATCACCGAAGCCGGATCAACGTAAATTTGCGCGAAGGTGGCGGCAATCCCGCAAACTAAATAGAAAAGCGTAAAATTGAGATGCCCGAAATTGTCTTCGATATTGTCGCCGAAGATCCACAGGTAAAGCATATTGCCAATGATGTGCATCCAACCGCCGTGCATAAACATCGCGGTAAAAATCGTCAACCAGATGGGCGAGGGGCCCGGAAATTGCGGAATCGCCACTTCGCGCGTGGGGCGCCCGGAGATTTCTTCCACCCGCCCGCCGCGCACATTGACCGGGGCTTTCAAATCTTCGCCGGTGGTGATTTCATAAGGCACAACCGAATAGCCGTAGGTGAATATTTCGCCGCTCCGGGTTTGCAGAATTTGTTGTAGAAACAGAAAGACCACAACGTTGATCGCGACGATTGCGTAAACAATGAACGGAGTCGTCTGTCGGTCGGAATTATCGTCGCCAATCGGAAGTAGCATAGCTGGTCTCTCATCCTCAGTCAGGGGTTATCAAACCGTTAAAAAACTCAAATTTTCCGCATACTGCTTGCGCGACTTTGCTTACCCTTTGGCGGCAAAGTCTCTCTCCGTTGCTCACCCCTTGATGAGCCAACGGTGACCCAACTATACCTTTTAAAATGCCCCTCTGCCACACGCGCTTTTTATGGTGAGCGATTAATTGTGCCCCAGATCACTTTGCCGGCTAGACTAAGCGAATTCTTTTGCAGTTAAATGCTATTGCAAACAACATCGTCAATCTTCTTCGTTGCTGACCTGGTGTCCGAGCGCAAGAGGTTGATTGAACAGCGGCGATAGTTTCTGCCTCTAGCCATTTTGTTCAACCCTTATGAAAGAGGAGAGATCGAACCAACCGGTTGATTCACTACTCATTCCGTTTTTGCAAGCGCGGGATGAAGCCGAGTCGCAACAGGTGCTCGAACAACTGCTTGCCAATCATATCCTCCCGGTCAGCAAAGAAATTATTTACCATAAATTGCGCGCGCGCACCCTCGGACAAGACGAGCAAGACAGCGACGACGTGCAGAACAATGTCGTTTTGAAACTGCTTTCGATGCTGCGCGAATGCCGGCACCGCGCGGATTTCAGGAGCATCAGTAATTTTCGCAGCTATGTGGCGGTGACCACCTATAACGCCTGCAACGAATATCTGCGGCAACGATATCCGCAACGCCACAGTTTAAAAAATCAACTTCGCTATCTCTTTACCCACATCCCACAACTTGCTCTGTGGAATACGGAAGAGGGCAAGGCGGTTTGCGGCCGGGTTGAAATGAAGCGGCAAAAGAGCGTCTTAACATCGCCGGGTGAAGTGTTCAACCTGCTCAACCGCGCGCGCGCCTTGGGGCTTCAGCACCAGCCGCTTACCGATAGCGTTGTCACCCTGCTCAATCTTTTAGAGGCTCCCGTAGAGCTGGATGATCTGGTGAGCCTGGTTGCCGAAGCCAAAGGCATCAAGGATGAGGCGGCGCAAAGCGAAGGAGAAGAGGGCGAAAGCTTACTTGAGCGAGTGGCCGACACGGGTCCGCCGATTGACCGATCTATTGAGCAGCGCTTCTATCTGAAACGCCTGTGGCAAGAGATTTGTGAACTGCCTTTGCGGCAACGGGTGGCGCTGTTGTTGAACCTCAAAGATGAACATGGAAACAGTCAGGTTGAGATGCTGCCCTTCACAGGCGTTGCCACGATGCGGCAGATTGCTCGCGTCCTGGAGATGAGCGATGCGGCGTTTGCCGAGCTTTGGAACGACTTGCCGATGGAAGATGCGCAGATTGCGGCGCGGCTCAACCTGACGCGCCAGCAAATCATTAATCTGCGTAAGTCAGCGCGACAGCGGCTGGCTAATAAAATGAGGAACCTGGCATTCTGAAGGTCAACGGCGCAGAAGAACTTTAAGCTCAGGTAATACGCGGAGAAACTCAACATCTCAATCAGGTAAGGAATTTTGCAAGAGCGCGTATTGACATAGCCACGAAAAAGCACACAAGGCACAAAAAGAAGTTCTGGCGCTCGGCAATAGCCTGATTGAGGTAGATTTCAGCGTCGGTTTTCGCGGTTGGGCTTGCTGGGCTTTTTTGCAGCTATTTTATAATTCGTTCTAAGCGATAGATGGAAAGTTTGAAAAAACAGTGCAAGAGCATATTTCAATAAAAAAGATTGAGCAATATCGAAAACGTCAGTTATCGAGCGGCGAACTGCTGGCTTTGGATGACCATCTGGCCGAGTGTGCCGCCTGCCGCGCGCAAATCAGCAACCCTTCTGTAGCTCAGTTATCAGCAACGGATTTCATTCCTGATTTAAGAGCGGAAGCGTTCGAGCATCTGGTTTATGAACAATTCGCGGCTTACGTTGACGGAGAGTTGGATAGCGTCGAACGGGAGATTGTCGAAAATCATCTCTCCGGTTGTAAACCCTGTTCGAGGGAATTAAGCGATCTCGAAACCCTCAAGACCGAGATCGCCTCCTACTTATCGAAACCCGCAATTGCCGAGCCGGTTGTCGAAACGCCGCCGGCGCGCCGCCGGAACTGGCGCGAGCGGTTCATAGCCGTCTGGCGTGTGCCCGCCTTTCGTATCCCCATACAGGTGGCGACAGCGGCAGCTTGCATTGGGCTCCTCGTATGGGCCGTGACCCTGCCGTTCAGAAAAGATATTGTCGAACTCAAGACCCAGTTGGCCAGGGCCGAGAGGCGCAATGAAGAGTTACAGCGCGATTATGAAATTGCCAAAGAGGATAGCGAAAGTCTGCAAACGCAAATCGCGCAACTGCAATCCCCCACTTCGCCTCCACAACCTGAGGTCAGAGCCTTAGCGCTCGACGACACCACGGTGAAGATTGACGAGCAAGGAAATGTCCAAGGCCTGGCGGCGCTGCCTTCACATTTTCAGCAAGCGGTCCGCAGCGCAATTGACACGGGACAGGCGAAAACGCCGCCCGCCATCAGTTCACTGACCGGCAAAGCCGGCGTGCTCATGGGCGGCGGGAAAGCGGGCGTGGCTTTCGCGCTTTTAAGTCCCGTTGGCACTGTCGTATCGAGCGCCCGACCGACATTTCGCTGGCAGAATCTCGCTGGCGCAAGCGGCTATACGGTGACCGTGTTTGATTCGGACTTTAATCTCATCAGCAAGAGTCCTGTGCTGGCTTCCACCTCCTGGACGATAGCCGAACCTTTAGAACGTGGGCACGCTTATGTGTGGATAGTGACGGCAATAAAAGAAGGTAAAGAGTTAAAATCGCCCGCGCCGCCGGCGCCGGAAGCGCGCTTCAAAATCCTCGAACAAGAGACCGCCGACGAGGTTCTGAAAAACCGCCGCGATTATCGCGATTCACATCTGCTTTCAGGATTGATTTACGCGCAGGCGGGCTTGCTTGATGAAGCCGAGCGCGAGTTCGAGTTGCTTGTCCGCGCCAATCCAAAATCGGCCGTCGCGCACAAACTGCTGCGCAATGTCAAAGCCTTGCGAGGCCGCTAAAGAAGAAGGGAAGAAGGGGTGAAGGGGCATTGGTAGATTTTTCAATTATTGCGCGGTCTGGCGAACACCGATGAATTAAGAAGTGTCTATGGTCCAGCGCGCTCCCCGTCTTCCCTTCTCTTCTATTATCGCCCGTCGCCAACGACGCTAAATCCGGCCCAGTAAAACGGATGGCGATAGGTTGTTGATTTGAGCAAACTCAAGGCGGCCGTTCGCATGGCGCTTGAGGGCGGCGTCCGTTGATTTAGTGCTCCCGCGTTCAAGCTTTTGTGAAACGCCAGCATCAGTTCTGAGGTGGCTGCCGAATCAACCTTCCATTGACTCACTACCGCGGTCGGACTCCCGGCTACAAATAACGCCCAACTCAGGCCTATCACCCCTTCGCCCGCACCGACTCGCCCGCGCGCTGTCTCGCACGCCGACAGCACCACCAGGTCGGCCTGCAAATCGGTCTCCATCAGTTCCCAGGCTTCCAGCAAACCGTCTTCGTTTTGGCCCCCCTGCGCCAACACCAGATAGGAGTACATCGGCGTCGCGTCGTTCAAGATGCCGTGGGTCGCGAAATGGAGAATTTTATACTCGCTGGCTTCGGCCTTGACGCGGTCTTCGCGGGCCTCGGCGCCGGTGTAGATGCGGCTCGCCCTCGCCCCATAAATCTGTCCCAGCAGTTTGACCTCGCGTTCGGCTTCCGGAAGGGGTTCAAGTTGCTCATCGCGGCGCGAAAATTTTGCGCGTTCCGTCGTCTCTTTGCTAATGGTGGGATTGCCGATGGCAAGCAGCGTGGTCTTTGCAGGATTAGGGGTCGGCGGTTTTCGCTGTTTCATCATGTCGCGCAAAACGGTGAAAGAAGGGGCATAAGCGATGGCGGCGTCTTCAATGAGGTAACGATTGGCGCCGGTTACCAGGGTTTGAAAAGGCAATTCCCAGAGGCTGGCGTCGGGCGAAATAATTAGATTGGTTTTGCCCTGTAACTGCCCTTGCGCGGGTTTGAGCAAGAGGTCGAAAAGCCGTCTGGCGGCTTGGCGAAATTCCGGGTCGCGGGCCCCGAGTTTGTCGCGAAAGGCTGTCACCTCATCGGCTAAAGCGTCACGAGAAATTGGCAAGGTGAAACTTTTTAATTCAACATCAGTTTTATTCGGGGCTTTGGTAAGAACAAACAGATAGGTCGCATCAGCGACGACAAAGTAACTCAGTAAAGCGGTGTTGGCGTCCGGCAGAAGCGCGGCGGTCTCTGCGGCTTTGATAATCTGTGCGTCGCCGCGTTTGACCTTGAGTTCAGGGTGCGCGGCGTAGAGCGTGTTGCGGAAGCCGTCGTATTCGAGGCGCAAGGTTTGCAATCGGGCTTTCAATTCATTCAGCTTGGCTGGCTCGGCATTGGTCGTTTGTGCGGCTTGAGCAATTTGCGTATTGAGCGAGGCCATTTCGATACGCAGTTTTTCTTCCTTGCTGCGCTCCACATCGGTCATGGCTTTTTTGACATCGGCACGACCATTTTGCAAAACGTCTAAAAGCACACGACCCTTGGCCCGTTCGCTGTAATAAAAGGCTTCGGCACTCTTGTTTTGTGCCATCAAAGATTTGGCCATGCCAAAGTACGGTGACACCAATTCTTCAAAGAGACCGGCCTGTTCACTCTCATCACCGGCGGCCTGCGCGCGCATGGTTTCGACGATTTGGATGGCTGCCTCAAACTGTTGTTGGGCGGGTTCGGGTTTGCCCTGACTCATCAAAGCGCGCCCCCCAACCTCTTTGGCGTTCCACTCAACAAACCGGTTCCCGGATTCCGTGGCCAGCCCGTAAGCCTGGTCGGCAATCTGCAAGGCTTCTTCGGCATTCTTCTGCGTCAGGTGGGTGAGCGCCTGATTGTACAAAACTTCCATCAGCCCGATTTTTGAGTTGAGGCTTTTGAAGAGGGTGGCGGCTCTCTCAAGCGTTTCGAGTGCCCTGGCAGTCTCTTTTTTGTAGTTGTACAAGATGCCGAGGTAAGACAGCGTGTGCGCCTGTAAATCGGCGCTTCCTATGGCTTCGCTCAGTTGCAGAGCTTTGCTGTAATACTCCAAAGCTTTGTCATACTCTTTTTGCCTTCTGGCAACCGCGCCTAAGTTCACATAGGAATTAATAACACCGCGCTGATTGCCCAGCGCTTGCCTGATTTCCAGCGCCTTTTGATTGTAGGCCAAAGCCTGAGCAATATTGCCTTGCTGCTGATAGAGGGTGGCGATGTTGCCCAGGGTATTGGCGACACCAAATGAATCTTTTAACTCTTCTTTCAGTCGCAAACTCTGTTCATAACATCCCAGCGCTTTGGCGTAGTCGCCGCGATGGTAATAGACATTGCCGAGGTTGTTCAGGGCCTGTGAAATGATCGGCTTGTTATTTTTCGCTTCGGCTGCCGCAAGCGCTTTTTGAAAGTAATCCTGTGCCTGCGCGTATTCGCCGACGGTCTCGTAAACCGTGCCGATATTTAACTGCATTCCGGCAATTGCCCGGTCATTATTTTCTGCCTGAAACAGGGCGAGCGCCTGTTGATA
>JBIOWC010000489.1:0-4759 GCA_044868105.1 Blastocatellia bacterium | reverse complement strand
TCCTCAGCCGCCGATTCAACGATTGGCTGTGGACGTTACCCGTCATCATTCTTGTCTTAACAGGGTTGCTCCTGGGCGCGGGTAAAATGTCGGAAGCCAGTGCGTCTGTTACGGGCGAACCGCCGGCAAGCCGTTCACTCAGACTACCCTGGCTGTTTCACTGGTGGCTAATGGCGGGGCTTATTTTCTACCTGATCGGCGCCAAGGAACTCGTCACTAATCCCTGGAATTTTCACATCCTCAATCCGCCAGCGGCGGCGCTCGCCGGAGGGGCTATTTTATGGATTGCGACAGTTGCGAAACGCGCCCTACACCCCTGGGCTAAGCCTGTAACCCTTATCTTGATTTTTGCCCTTATCTTATTTCATGGTCAAAAGGGGCTGAGTTATATGTACAAGCCTTACGCCGAGGAAGGGTATCAGCTCGGGCTGGCGCTTCGGCAAATAGCTGAACCCTCGACCCTGGTCGTCACTATTACGAATGATCCCGGCGATCCGGTGGCCATATTTTATAGCGGCCGACGCGGTTGGGTGTTCCCTCCGGCTCGCCCGGAAAAATCCTGGAACGTCCTGCCCGAAGATAGCGAAGCGATTAAACTCTTTGACGACCTCCGTGCGGATGGCGCCGGTTGGCTAGGCATCGTAGGCAGCCAAAAAACTGAACTGGCAACGCGTCAGCCTCAATTCATCGCGCATATTGAACGCACTTGCGAGTTGAAGTTGACCGCGCCCGGCTATGCGGTTTACCGCATTCTCAGCCCCGAAGAGTTAGCGAAGCTGCCGATGTTGAGATAATCAGCTTTCGTGTCGGGGTAAGAGAATGGCGCGGACTAAGCAATGAGATAAGTTTTGGGATTCTATTTTAGTGGGAGGGGTTTTAACTGATGTTCTACTCTTGGAAAGTGAGAATTTTAAAGACCCGGCGCGGCAATTTGATTTGGCGTAAATGGCGACTCTGGCGTGGGGACTCGGTCGGCGATTATGGGCACCTGCCCGACTACATTCGCAAATTTGCTCCCGGCCATAGCTTCGCAGACATCGGCTGCATGTGGGGCGTGAATGGGGAATACGCATTTTTGGCTGAAGCGTGCGGCGCCGCGCCGGTTAAAGCGGTTGACGTATTCGGGCCGACGCCGGAATTTGAATCCAAAAAGCGAGCCCGAAATTCTTCTGTAGAGTTTATCCTCGGTGATGCCTGTTCTTCGGAAACCCTCGCGCGCGTTGGCGTAGTTGATGTCGTCTTTTGTGCAGGCGTACTCTACCATCATCCCAGCCCCTTTGATTTGCTGGTGGCGTTGCGCCGCATCTGCGGAAAGACCTTGATCCTGAGAACCTCGGCAATTCCAGAGATCAAGGGGTTGGCTAACGCCGCGATCTACTATCCCATGCTGAAGCCGCAGGAAAGAAAACTTTGGGATTTGAGAAGTCTTGGGGTGAGTCGGCAGGTTGGCATTACCGATGGCTTTGAACCTCATCAAGGATATGGAAATTGGTTCTGGGGTTTGACACCTTCCTGTCTAATATCGCTGTTAGAGTCCGCAGGATTCAGCATTGAACACCGATCGACTGAACCCTTTGCTCAGACTTTTGTATGCCAAGCCATTTCACCGCCTTTCAAACCTCTCCTGCCGGATGAAGACGAGGCCCGCAATATCGGGAAGGCGGTCTCTTCAACTGGGGCGGCTCGTCCTTCGTAAGTAATTCGACAATTCCACCGATATCCTCATGTTGTTCGATATTATCGGTGTATCTTGATGGGCAAAAATTGGTGTTATTGCAGACAAGTCCGCCTGCGTCTTGCTTTTCTGCCAACTGAAAATCAATTGTTACTTACGGTTCTTTGATGACGATGGAGAGGGGTTGACGTTTGCGTATAACCTTCAGGGTTCGGTTACCTGGTTGGTTGGTAAACTGTGCCTCCAGCTCGGCGCAGGTCAGCGCCTTTTGTAAATCTGAAACCAGCACATCACCGGCGAGCAACCCTGCGACATCCGCGGCGCTGCCTTTCGTGACGGAGATAATCTGTAGCCCCTTGGGGGTTCCCAATTCACCGGCCAGTTGTGCCGTTAAGGCGCGCGCCGTAAACCCGGATTTGAAAACGCAAGTTTGGGCCGGTTGAGTTCCCACGAAGCCCGGACTCACAATTCTGGGATTATAGGAGCGGTCTGCGCCCAGTAATCGCAGACGCTCTTGCAGAATGCGGATTTCATAATTCAATTCACCTAACGCCTCGTTGCGCTCTTGGGAGGGTGCGGCATTGATATATTCCCTGTACTGAATGCCCAACTCATCGAGCCGCCGATTGATTTCGTCAACCTGCGCGGTCTCGGATTTCGCCTGGATGCCTGGCGCGGGCATCCATAATAACGGCTCATCAAACTGTTCGCTGTAAGCGCGCGCGCCGAGTTCAACTTGAAGCTCCATCGGCGCGTGATTGCGAATCATGCGCAGGTTGACTTTACTGCCGGAGGGCGAAGAGGTGAGCAAGGCGCTTAAATCGCCCGTGCTTATCACATCGAATTCATTGAAGCCAACGATGACATCCTGAGGCAACACGCCGCCGAGCGCCGCAGGACTGCTACCGGTGACCTCTTTGACGACCACGCCCGATTTAACTTCGCCGCCCAGCCGCGCCTTTTCTTCGGGCGAAAGCTGGAAGGAATTTAAACCTTTCACGCCAAGCCAACCCGAAGGCACACTGTCTTTTTTATCAATGACCCGTTTGGCAATGGTGTTGCGAATGAGCTCAATCGGATAAAGGTAAGCCCGCCCCACGCCGGCATATTGAGCCAGACCCACCAATTGGTCATCCATCGTCGTCACCACAGCGCTGTCGTTGCGCGAAAGGAGTTTCGCCGAGCGCAAGGTCAGGGCGCCGCGGGCTTTGGCGTACAAACTATTGGTATCAATCTTGCCGTCGAGCGATTTGATGGCTGCCAGAAGGTGGACCGCTCCTTGCTGGTCACCGGTGGTCGTTTGTTGAGTTAAATCCGTACTCAAAATTTTGACCAGCTTGCCTTGCTCGATTTGCGCCGGACTGGCCGGCGTTGCCAGTTTCAGCGCCGGCACGTGCAGGATGGCAAAACCTGAGGGACAATCCAACCCGATGAACTGCGCCGGAAGACTGGTGCCTTCGTTCGTGATGACGGTGATGCTTTGCTCTTTGTCTTGAGGGTCAACATTGACCAACCGCGTGACCACATAGCCGTTTTCATCAATGAGGGCGCCGGTCGTAATGTTATAAGAAAACTCGGGTAAAGAATCAGGGATTGGGAATTTGGCATTACCCTTAAAGCGCTGAAACATTTTACGCGCATCAACCTTGTGAACCACGGATACTACCCAAGGCTTGATGGTTTGATTGGTGCTTTGAGCATTCTGCTGAAATTGAATGACTACACGCCCTTTATCCTGGCGGGCGCCGGACGCCGGTTTTTCCTGGGCGAAAGCCCCAGCGGCGATCGTTAAAATGACTCCCGTGAGTATGAATAACTTCTTCATAACGCAATAAATCTCAAAGCCAATTCTTGCACACCTGCTTCATTAAAAGGACACCGTGCGAACCGGCGTCGCGCTATCGGCGCGCATATAGATTCGATCTTGAGCGCCAACGCTAAAGGGGCGCACGGTGCGCTCGCTATAATCAGACATTTCCAAACTATCAGCCGTTTCTTCGACGTTTCTTCGCGCGATACGTACGGGACGGCGCGGGTTGACGGAAACGGCCGCCGCATAAACTTGTCTGGACGGGGTTTGAACCATCCCGTTATTTGGCGTTGGCATTGCGAGCGGCGGCGCTACGGGTCGCGGAGAAATCCCCTCAGGATTTTCGCCGGTTCCCTGGCTCATCGCAATGTTGGTATTCGGAGCCAGCGGTTTTTCTGTGAACATGCCCGAATATTGCACGGCGAAGACGGCGATGGCTAAAACCGCCGTTGCGGTTCCGAACCGCAGATAAACCGCCGGACTGAGCCAGGCGAAAGACTGCTTGGCTTTCGCTTCATCGAGTCGGGCTTTGAGTTGCCCGTTGAAATTCGCCGGGACGGTGATGCTCGGCAAAGCGCCAAGCAAGGCTCGAAGCCGCATTCTTTCATCGGCAAAGGTGCGGCAATCGGCACAGGACTCCAGGTGAAGGTTTGCTTCAAACGACAGCGAATTGTCCGCTTCCGCCTCATCAACCAATCTTTGAATACGATTGCAACTTATCATAACAATTCTCACTTCAAACTAAATTCCCAAGCGAGGGGATGCGAGGAAGGTGTCCACATCACTTGGGTCTGGCGCCTTACAGATAGGCGCTCAACTTTTCTTTCAAGAGGTTGCGCGCGCGATTGATGCGCGATTTAACCGTGCCCTCCGATAAATTCAGGGTTTCAGCAATGCGGTCATAACTGAATCCTTCAACGTCGCGCAAGACAATCGCCGCGCGATATTTTTCCGGCAACGATTTGATGGCGCGAGCGACCGCCTTGCGCCGCTCATCGTCTATCATGGTCTCATCTTGTAAAGGTTTTTCATCTTGCGGATCAAGTTCAACCGGGTCGCCCTTGTCGTCGTTGAAGGGAGTGAAGAAGGAGACGAATCTGCGTCGGGTGCGTCGTCGGAGTTCGCTGATGGCTAAATTCGTAGCAATGCGATAAATGTATGTCGAAAAACTGTAATTCGCTTCATATCGCGAAGCGCTCGTGTATATCCTGATGAATGTTTCCTGCGACAACTCTACAGCTCTTTCGTAATCATCTATCATTCGATAGATGAAA
>JBIOWC010000488.1:0-5436 GCA_044868105.1 Blastocatellia bacterium | reverse complement strand
AAGCCGTGGTGGCGAGTTTGTGGCCGGTGTTTGATACGAGCACCAAAGAATTGATGCAGGATTTCTACCGGTTGCGAGAAGCGCAGGGAGAGACCACGAAAGGGGAAGCTCTACGCCAGGCGCAACTGCGCTTATTACGCGGCGAAAGCGGGGTGGATAAAGCGACGGCGACGGTCGCGACGGCCGAGCGCAAGCTGGTGCACGAAGACGAGGCGGTGGGTGCGGCGAGTCGGTTGGGGTATCAGGCTGACCCGAAGAAGCCGTATGCCCACCCTTACTACTGGGCGCCGTTTATTTTAATCGGTAACTGGAAATGAGCGATTAAGAATCCTGGTCTGTTTGGGCTGGAAAAATTCTGATAAAAACATAGCGGGAATTTTATTCGCTTCTGTGAGGGAAGCGCCTCGGGAATTTCGGTTGTATAGGTGGGAGAGATATTTATGACAGTTAATTTATTAACCTTGGTTTTCTGTTTCTTTGCATTTTTCCAGAATGACGGCACGCGCGCCATCATTCCCGAAGAGTTTGTCAAAGCGCGTCCGGCAAAATCGAAAGCCACAGTTAAGCGCACGGCTTATCGTAACGCGACTGGCAAAGCCGCCGGCAATCCGTCTTCGACTACCGATAGTTTCACGCAACTGGGCTTAACCATCTGGCGCTTGCGGCAGGCCGTGGCCCGCGATTCCGGCACCCGAATCATTGTGCAGGGAGAGAGCCAGACAACGGAATGGATGCCTGAACGGGTTGAAGCAACCACGCCTTTGCGTATCGGCGAACGCATCCGATTCAGCTTTGAATCGCCGCAAACCGGTTACCTGTACGTCATTGACCGCGAGAAATACGCCAACGGCACGATGGGCGATCCCTACTTGATTTTCCCGACTACGCGAACCCGCAACGGGGATAATCAAGTCACCGCCGGACGCCTCATCGAAATTCCCGCGCAGGAAGATCGCCCGAATTATTTCACTCTCCAACAAAGCCGCCTGGATCAGGTTGGTGAACACTTAACGGTCATCGTCAGCAAACAGCCGCTTGCCGAGCTGACGATAAGCGATAAAGCCCTCAAACTATCTGCTGAGCAGGTGGCAAAATGGGAAGATGAATGGAGCGCCCAGACCGAGCGCTTCGAGATGGTGGGCGGCAAAGGCAAACCCTGGACGAGCGCAGAACAGGCAGCCGGCGCAGACGTCACGCGCTCGTTGACGCAGGATGACCCTCCTCCGCAGACCATTTATCGCGTTGTAACCAAACCCGGACAACCCTTATTGATTAAAGTCGGGCTGCAGTATCAAACCCTGCCAAAACGAAATCGGTCATCAAAAAAGCCTTAGCCCTCCGAAATACACACCGATGAATGAGCGGCGAGTAGTGGGTCAGAATGAAATAGGTTGGCATTCGATGGGCGCTAAAAGAGTAAAGTCTCGCCCAACGACCAGTAAATAGTGATCTCTGGACAAGTAAAAAGTTATCTTCTGATTAGACGGAAAAAGCAGATAGCCCGCAATCCGCCCCATCAGAAGATGACCTTGTCCCTGACGACAGACCGCCGTTCTTTTAACGATAAATACTTTCATCCCCCTATTTTCAATCTGACCCATTACCGAGCGGCGACCGGCTTTGCAAATGTTTGCGGAAATCTGTAGGCTTCTCTCTTTCTATTTTTAACTGAAAGGCTAATAGAGAAGGCAGATCATGAATGAAGAACCCGCCGCGCCCCGCGTAGCCGTTGTCGGCGCCGGTTACTGGGGCATTAACCATGTGAGAAATTTTCATCAGCTTGGCGCTTTGCAAATCATTTGTGATGCCAATGCCAACTCCTTGCAACGGTTCGCCGAAAACTTTCCTGAGGCGCAACTGGAAACCGACTACCAAACCGTGCTGCACCATCCGAATATTCAAGGCCTGGTGATAGCCACCCCTGCTGAAACCCATTTTCGGCTGGCTTCAATGGCCCTCGAAGCGGGCAAACACGTGCTCGTTGAAAAGCCTTTGACCTTGAGCGTCGAAGAGGGCGAACGCCTGGTCGCGCTTGCCGATAAACGCAAATTGATTTTGATGGTCGGGCATCTGTTGGAATATCACCCGGCGGTTTTGCGATTGCGCGAATTTATCGAATCGGGCGAGCTTGGCGATTTGCACTACATCTATTCCAACCGCCTGAATCTCGGCAAAATTCGCCGCGAAGAAAATATTTTGTGGAGTTTTGCGCCGCACGACATCGCCATCATTTTACGCCTGGTCGGTGAATTGCCAAGCCGCGTAAACGCCACGGGCGGCGCCTACCTGCAACCTCACATTGCCGATGTCACGGTAACCAATATGGAATTTCCAAATGGCACGCGGGCGCAGATCTTTGTCAGTTGGTTGCATCCTTATAAAGAGCAACGCCTGGTCGTGGTTGGCTCAAAAAAAATGGCGGTCTTCGATGATGTCAGGAAAGAGAATAAGCTGGTGATCTATGAGCATGTCATTCAACTCGTCAATGGTGAGCCGGTGATGGAAAAGGGCGAAGGCCTTGCCCAGCCCCTCGAAGAAGCCGAACCCCTCAGGCGTGAATGCCAGCACTTTTTGGATTGCATACAGACCGGCGCAAAACCTTTAACCGATGGGGAGAGCGGACTGCGAGTCTTACGCATACTCGAAGCCGCCGAACATTCTCTGGCGCAAAATGGAACGCCGATTACGCTTTAATCTGACTGAATGGGAAAAGAAGAATGGCGATGGAAAAAAATTACTTTGTTCACGAATCGAGTTTTATTGATGAGCCTTGTGAAATTGGCGAAGGCACAAAGATCTGGCACTTCTGTCATGTGATGAAAAACAGTCGCATCGGCGAGCGTTGCAACATTGGGCAAAACGTCGTCATTTCGCCCGAGGTGACGATTGGCAATAATGTCAAAATCCAAAACAATGTTTCCGTTTATACTGGCGTAATTTTGGAAGACGATGTCTTCTGCGGTCCTTCGATGGTTTTTACCAACGTCGTCAATCCGCGCAGTCACGTTTCCAGAAAAGATGAATACCGCGAGACGCGCGTAAAACAAGGCGCGTCTATCGGCGCCAACGCCACCGTGGTTTGCGGTCACACGATTGGGCGTTATGCCTTTATCGGTGCCGGCGCAGTGGTGACCAAAGACGTTCCCGACTATGCGCTGGTGGTCGGCAATCCCGGACGCCTTAAGGGTTGGGTATGCGCGTGCGGCGTGAAATTAAATTTTGCCGTTAATGAAAAAGCGGCGACGGGCGATTGTGCGGCTTGCGGAAAACATTACGCGAAACAAGGCGATGTCGTCGCCGAAGCCTAACCCGCCAGTTGTATCTTCGTGACCCTGGTGCCCTTTGTGTGAACCCGTCTGGATGATGCGATGAATTTAGATTTCAACAATATTTCTCACTCAGTCTACCAAGGACACCAAACCAGGCGCTGACCACCGACAACGATTGCCAATCCACCGTTCGCTTTAATGAAACCCTCTCGCTTCACTGCTGCCAAAAACTACGCCCGCAAAAAACAGTATGCTCAGTCTGAAGACCTGAAGGTTAATCAGCGCAAGCGAAAAAATGATCGAATAAATTTCTTCGCTTCACCCCTCATTTGGCATGATGCCTCTGACTTGAAAACCCATTGGGAATAATCTCTGTGGCGTAGGGGTTGTTCTAGTCGCCTGCCAATTGAATTTTGGAATTTTGGTTGTGTGCTTCAATGCGGTCTGGCCCGACGCGACTCAAATACACAGGCGTTAATCCATACCCGTCGTCGTTGACCTACTCTGAATGTTCGGGGGCTTTTTGTTAGGAGTTCAGTAATCGGTGAAAGGTTTCGTAGCCGGTTGTTTGGCGGGGAAATGAAAAAAGCGGCGAAGCGCTTACACAATGAAATGCTCTCCCTGATGTGTAAGACTTCGCCGCTTGTTGGTTTGCGCAACGCTTAGGCGGCGTATTTATCGCCTTGATAAGGAGCAACCGCTTTGACCGAGTTGCTTTGATAGAGTTGCGCTTTTACTTCCCGCTCCGCCCCGCATTCATAGCAGGTTTGAATTAAGCGGTCATCGGTAGAGCGCGGATGAGGGACGCCCCAATAGTGTGCGTGGTTGTAAAATAATTCGAGTAATCTCATTGTCATTTCTCCTTCACAAGCTTTAGACGTAAATCAGAACGATTTGTCTGCAAGTTTTTTCACTTTTTCAACAAAATTTTTCGCTCTAATAGAGTTTTCTACGAGTGTATTTGATACATCGGTTTTCACTTCGTAGCGTAACTTTCTTACAAGCGATTTCAACCTTCATTCCTCGCTCATTGAACAACGCAATAAAATGGTCAAGGTTCCCTCATAGTTTTTTTATGGCGCGCTTGGTCTATACAAAAAATTAAAATTTTGTGGCGTAACGTACTTTACGGGATTGCAAAACGAGAGAGTTTAGACCGGGCAGTAAAAACAACTGAACAGGTGATAACTTAAAACGAGATTTACCGGCCTGAAGATAAGAATAGTTTCACTTGGGCGATTCATACACTCAAAGTAATTCAGGCCGAATGGTTTGCCTGACAGTGGCGCCAGGAAATGACCGACCCGTAGTCTCAGGCCGGCGTTTATAACAACTCGCAAACATTTTGTGGAGGTCTTGCGAGCACAGCTTTATCACCGCGCACGACAATCGGGCGTTGCATCAAATCGGGATGCGCAATCATCAGTTCAATCAATTCGTCTTCAGCAATTTCATCCGCTTTAATATTCAACGCGCGATAGACCTCTTCGCCTTTACGCAATAAATCTTTTGCAGGGATGCCGAGTTTGTGAATCAAGTCGCGCAGCGCTTCTTTATTTAAAGGAGTTTCGTAATAATTGACGGACTCAAACTCCGCGCCGCTTTCATTCAAGAGCGTCAAGGTTTCGCGGCATTTGCTGCACGTCGGTTTTTGATAAATGGTAATTTTGTCGCTCATAAATTTATCCTCGTCGAGATACTAGCACATTCAAAAGTCGCGCAACAGAATGCCGCCAATCAAATTCACAATATGGTATATTTCACGCGGTTATGGCAAAGAAGAAAGAGACATTGCAAGAAGAACTCCAGAGGCTGCGTGAAGAGATACGCTATCACGATGAGCGTTACTATCTGCACAGCGACCCGGAAATCAGCGACTTTGAATATGACCAGTTGATGAATCGTCTCAAAGCGATTGAAGCCGAGCATCCGGAACTTATCGCCGCCGATTCGCCAACCCAGCGCGTCTCGGGTCGCCCCGCCGAAGGCTTTACCGAATACCGACATCGTCGCCCGATGCTGTCACTCGATAACACCTATTCGATGGATGACCTGCGCGAATGGGACAACCGGGTTCGCCGCGGCGTAGGACTCAATCAAGTCGAATATGTTGCCGAGTTGAAGATTGATGGTCTCAGCATCTCGGCGATTTATGAACAGAATTTGC
>JBIOWC010000487.1:0-11307 GCA_044868105.1 Blastocatellia bacterium | reverse complement strand
AAGGAAGCGACACGCGGGCAAGGCTTCATAAAGCGCTTCGATATTGAGGTGACGATGGATTTCGACTTCATCCCAATAATCGAGCCCGGCGCGCTGTACGGCCTTGTCATCAATGCGAAATCCGAGTTTGCCGATCAGATGCAGCGGCGTGTAGGTCGCCGCGCAAAGCCTGGCAATGTTGCCGGTATTGGGCGGAATTTCCGGCTCCACGAGCGCGACGTGAAGATGAGACTTTGTCATGTGTTCTTTGCCCTTTGTCATCAGGCTTGGTTATGCCAAGACCTTTCAACTAAGACCCAAGGAGATTTTCTCAAGTGCGGCGCGGATGATTTTTTTGTGATCAAAGGCGAGACGCGGCAAGCGGTTGAGCGGATGCCAGTCGGCTTCTTTGGCATCGTCCGAGCCGGTTACCTGCGGTTTGCGTTTTAAGAGTGCGGTAAAGGCGATGCTGATGGTGTGGTCGCGCGGGTCGCGTCCGGGGTCGCCGAAAGCCGCAACTTGTTTAAAGCGGGTATGATTCAGGCCGGTCTCTTCTAATAACTCGCGGGCTGCTGCGTCTTCAAGCTTTTCGTTTTTGTCAACGAACCCTCCGGGCAGCGCCCAGTGGTCTGCAAAGGGGTCGTGGCGACGTTTAATGAGTAGGAGCTCTAAGCCTTCTGGTGATTGGTGAAAGAGGACAATGTCAACGGTGACAGAGGGACGTGGATAATCGTAACAATGTTTTTTCTTCATGTTACGAATTATCCACGAAAGATATTATGGAAACTAGAGCGTTGGGAATTTGCTGAAATAAGCAAACTGTAAAAAGACTGCCAGCAGGCATAACAGGCACAAGATAACGATGGTGTAATTGATTTTACTCAACTCCGTTGCCGCAGAATACAGCCCCTTTTCCCCGTTTTTAAGCGATTCGTTGTTTAGTATTGGTTTCATCATTGCAAAAAGTACCTCACCTAAAATTTAAGAAATGATGGTCAGAAGGGCGAGTCTGATGGCTCGCCCTTTTGCTCCTCCGGGGGCTGCCGTTTAGCAGAGAGGAGAACTTAAAAGCGATGGACAATTCAATAAAGCGATAGACAATTCAATGCGCTTTTGAGGTCGTCGAAGACGCACCCGCCACGCTTCGGGTCAGCAGATGAATCTCCACACGGCGATTCATCGCCCGACCTTCTTTAGTTGTGTTGTCAGCGACAGGACGAACTTTTCCAAAACCCAAAACGTGCATTCTGTAGAGCGAGATGTTATGACGGTCAGCTAAATAGCGGCGAACCACTTCGGCGCGCTTTTGGGTTAGTTGGTCATTAAAAGTGTCAGAGCCTTTGGCATCAGCAAAGCCCTGAATTTCAAGTATAAAGTTATCGCGGTCTTTAATCTGCGAAGCCAATTGATCGAGGGCGGTCATGGCTTCGGGACTGAGGTCCGCGCTATTCAGTTGAAAATTGACGGTGGCGGTGTTTTGGAGACTATATTTATCGAGATTCTCGCGCAAATCGCTCACTGATTGCTCGACGGAACCGGCGCGAGTGTTGGCGGCATTAGCGCGAGCCAGAGCGGTATCAGCTTGCGCTTGCGCACGATCAACCCGGCCACTTACATCTTTCACACCAGCGTTCAGGGTCGCGATATCCTGCGTGTTGCGACGCGAGGTCTCTTCCAGTTCACCGGTGCGCTGTTCGAGCGGCGTAATTCGCTCATTGACGCGATTGCGAGCATATTTTCTTGTCGCGCAGGCGCTCGTTGCGACTAGGATAAAGGCGCTGAGCGCTAAAATGATTAATCCTTTGGTTCTCATTCCAAAATAGGCTAGAGCAACAGATGTGCCGCATCTCAAAACCTGTGCGGACTTCATAAATTCGCTAAAAATAAAGGGGAGTGAAATTTGTCAGTAGTTTGGGGAAGAAAAATTTGGTAAAGATTACAAAGCTGCTATGTAAGTTTTTCACCTTGTTTCTATCGGTAACCCTTATCAATTCAGTCAAAAAGACCGTATGCTTGATAGATGGATTACGCGAAATTTCGTTTATGTTGAAATAGAGCGAATTGCAGAATCCCTTACTAAAATAGGGGAAGCGATCTAGGGTCGTATTTCACCTGACAGCGCGGTCTTTGACTGCGCCTCAAACAGACTATGAAATAAGCTCGCAAACCGCTCCGCGCAGCTCAAAATGAGGTTGATTAGTAGCGCCCAAAAAATGAAGAGCGGCAGAAAGTTAATCTCTGCCGCTCTTCACCAAAGCGAGGTTATGCGAGACTCACCTTCAGGCGGTTTCATTTCGTTTGCAAGGTGAATTTCTCTTTCATTGGGCCAATCATCACTTCAAAATCGCCGGCTTCAACCGTTGGTTTGTTATTTACCCCGATGAAGGATAAGTCGTCGCGGTTCAATTTGAAGGTCAAGGTTTTGCTCTGTCCCGGTTCAAGATAGATTTTGGCGAAGCGTTTGAGCCGTTTGCCGGGCGGGGTTATGGAGGCCACGACATCACGCACGAACATTAAGACAGCCTCTTTGCCCGCCTGATTGCCGGTGTTTGCTACCTTGACGCTGACCGTGACGTCGCCGCTTGCGCCAACCATTTTCTTATCGAGTTTCAAATCGCTGTAAGCAAAAGTTGTATAGCTCAACCCATCGCCGAAATTCCATTGTGGTTTGAATGGGGTATAGCCGAAACTGGTCGCTCCGTCTTCCCAGATTTTGTGGTCATAGGCAAGCAAGGCGTTGGGGTTTCGCGGATACGTAAACGGCAATTTGCCACCGGGATTGTAATCGCCAAAAAGCACATCCGAGATGGCCTGGCCGCCTTCATGACTTGGATTCAAAGCCAGGACGATGGCGTTCATCGCATCGGCAATGCGACTGATGATACGCGGACGACCTTCGGAGAGCACCAAGACCACAGGCTTGCCGGTTGCAGCAATTGCTTCAGCGAGTTTCAACTGTGCTTCAGGCAAGGTTAAATCATCAATATTGCCGGGCGTTTCTGCATAAGCGCCTTCGCCCAGACAAAGCACCACCACATCCGCGTCGCGCGCGGCTTGCGCGGCCTGGGCAATACTTTCTTCCTTTTCAAATGCCGCGCCTTGCACATATTTCACATTCTCGTTTCCGACTTTCGCTTTGATGGCGCTTAAAATCGTCGCGCGGTCTTTCGGGTAGAGCTTTTCATTTGTGCCTTGCCACACATATGTCCAACCGTTATTGAGCGAGACGAGCGAATCGGCCGCCGGCCCCGTGACCAGCACTTTGCGACCTTTGGCAAGCGGCAAAACATTCCCCTCATTTTTCAAAAGAGTGATGGATTCGCGCGCCGCTTGCAGGCTCACGGCTCGCGATTCCGTCGAAGCGAATTTGGATTTTGCTGCCGCATCAGGCATAGGTGACTCAAACAACCCAAGTTCAAACTTCAAATACAAAACTCGTCGCACCGCTTCATCAATTCGCGCCATCGGCACGGCGCCTTCTTTGACCAGCGCCATCAGGTTATCGCTGAAACTGTAACTGCTCGGCACCATGCTCATATCAATGCCCGCCATCACCGATATGCGGGTGGCTTCTTTTTCGGTAGCCGCCACCCCGTGTTGCGTGACCATCTTTTTGATGTCTTCCCAGTCGCTGACGACCAGCCCGCGAAAGCCCAGTTCAGTGCGCAGAATGTCGGTCAGAATATGCTTGTTGGCGTGAACCGGCACCCCGTTAATCTCTGCCGAATTGACCATCACGGAACGCGCGCCTGCGGCAATCGCCGCTTGAAAGGACGGCAGGAAATATTCGCGCAAATAATTTTCCGGTATCCAGGCGGGCGTGCGGTCTTTGCCGCTCAACGGAAAGCTGTAACCCATGTAATGTTTTAAACAGGAAGCGACTTTATCTTTTGCGGCAACGCTGGCGCCTTCGTAACCGCGCACCGATGCGACACCCATGACCTTTGCCAGATAGGGGTCTTCGCCGTAAGTTTCATAGTAACGGGGCCACACAGGTTGTCGCCCCAAATCGAGCACCGGAGAAAAATTCCAGGGAATACCGCTGGCGCGCGTCTCCATCGCGGTGATTTCCGAGGCGCGCATCATTAAAGCCGGGTTCCAGGTTGCTGCCATGCCGATGTTTTGCGGAAACAGGGTTGCGCCTTGCGCGTAGTTGAAGCCGTGAACCGAATCTATGCCGTAGATAACCGGGATTTTCAGGCGCGTCTTTTTTGCCGTTTCCTGAATCTGCCCGATGATTTCGTGCCATTTGTTCAGGGTAAGCGCTTCGCCGCTGACGTTGAGGATTGAACCGACGCCATATTGCAGCAAAGCTTTTTCAAGTTTTGCGGGATTGATTCTTAAATCCTGATTACTGCCATCGCAAACCGTGCTGATTTCGAGTTGGGTCATCTGTCCGACTTTTTCTGCGAGCGTCATTTTTCTGAGCAAGGCTTCAACTTTTGCGTTGATGTTGTTCGCCGGTTTGGGAAATTGGCTGGCTTTGTCAAAAAAAGTTTGGCTATCGGTGACCTCTTCACCAACCGGGTCTTTGCCATTAACTAACAGTAAGGAAGGCGAGTCCGAAGCCTCCATTGGCACTCTGGGGTTTGCCGATGGAATGATGAAACCTGATGAGCTGATAAAAATAAAAATCAAAAGAAGCGCTGTCTTTTTCATAACCAATCAAATCATCCTTAGAGCCGTGAGTTTTGCCGGAACCTCTCCCATGCCGGTAATTCATTGCCTCGGCCGACGCCAAGCCGCTTTCTTCTATAGGTTTTATGCATGGGTGTTCAGTGGGAAATCGAGATGCTGGAACCGTGCGCTTATTAGACAACAATCAATATCAATAAGCAAGAGTCTCGAAACGCTAAAACCCGGCTTGCAAACGTTACCCCATTGCGGCAAAAAACCGGCTCAGTTATGATTCTTGCCTCCGACAATAAACTTCAACAGAGCAGCAAATGAGCAGCAAAAAAAATCTGCAAATAGCGGTCGCGCTTGTCTTCCTCGCCCTCGTCGTTATGACGCAACCGTTTTCAGTAAACAGTCAAAACCCTTCGCCGGTCAATGAGTGGCGTCCCAATCAAATTCCTCACGCGAAATTCGTGGGCTCGAAAGTCTGTGCCGAATGTCACAGCGCCAAAGCCAAAACCCAGATGCAAACCCACATGGGCAAAGCCTTGATATTCGGCGCCAGTAATGAAATCTTTCGCCTCAATAAAAATCTGACCTTTCGCAATGGCAACTATATCTATCAAATTGTCCGCGATGGCGATAAAAGCCTCTACAACGTGACGGATGGCGTCAGTAGCGTGTCGCTGCCGATTCATTATTGCTTCGGCAATGGAGAAGCCGGACAAACCTATGTGCTGCAATACAAGAATCGCTTTTACGAAAGCCGCTTGAGCTTCTATAACGACATTCGCGGACTGGATTTTACAATGGGTCATTTACCCGCGCCTCCGGCGACGCTCGATGATGCGGTCGGGCGCGAAATGAGTTCGGAAGAGACGCGCAATTGTTTCGGCTGTCACACGACCGGCGCGGCAAATGGCGCAAAATTACAACTCGAAAACTTTATGGAAGGGGTGACTTGTGAAGCCTGTCACGGGCCCGGCGAAAAACATGTAGCGGCGGTCAACGCCGGCGCGGAAGGACAGAAACTGATTTTCAACCCCGACCGCTTGGATACCGAAGGGCTATCGAATTTCTGCGGCACCTGTCATCGCACCTGGGAGCAAGTGGTATTGATGGGATTAAGGGGCGTGATGAATGTGCGCTTTCAACCTTATCGTTTAACTAACAGCAAATGTTACGACACCGAAGATAAACGCATCAGTTGTACGGCGTGTCACGACCCGCACGAAGACCGAAAACACGAGGTCGCTTACTACGACAGCAAATGTACAGCCTGTCACAATCCGAAAAACAAAGCGACGAAAGCCGGTTTTTCGCCAACCAGCCAGCGCCTTGCGGTGCCCTGTCCGGTTGGCAAAAATAAATGCACGACCTGCCATATGCCCAAGTACGAAATGCCGGGTTCGCATTTCAAATTCACCGACCATCAAATCCGGGTCGTTAAACAAGGCGAGCCGTATCCGAATTAACGGCGCGCCAGGCTAGCCAGGGGAATTGTCGTTAAGCAGGTGAGCAAATGTTCATCGCCAATCAATTAAACCGGCGGCAGATTCAATTGATGGCTTGCCGAGTCGGGTTATAGATTCTTCGTTCAATTCCTGAACCATCCCTAACCCAAACTGCTTCACGGATAGATGGTTTTTCCTTTTACCCAAAATTTGGTCGCTTGATTGAGCTCCAGCGGGTACAACATATTTTTAGCCTCGTTGAATCCCCAGATCGCTTGCCGGTATTTTTGCCCTTCATCCTGGTAGTGCAACGTGATGCGCCAGCGCGCGCCGTCATCTTTGACCGCCTCCCACCCGATGGGATAGATCATGAATTGACCGCGACCGCTGGCCAGGTCGTCAACAATCTCGCCGAGCGTTTTAGCGGACGGATACTTTTGGATGATTGGATTTCGGCTTTTGGCTTTTTCAATTATCTCAAGCTCCTCGGCCGATGACCTGGCAATTCGCTCCCTGATGCGCGCAAGATTGAAGTCCCCGTCGCTCTCTTGCTGTGGCGCTCGCTCGCTTACCAGAAACATCTGAAAGCCAAGCAGAATCAGGATGAAGATTTTTACCATCGGATTTCTCCTTTCACAGATTCGGAGTGGAAGTTGGTTGAGGTACGAAGCGCAAGACCGAATTCAAATGAAGTGGGCTTGCGCTTTGCGCGCTTGCGATGAAGCAGTATTGTTGCATAGATTATTTACCCAAACCAACCATCGCGTTGCCCATTTCCTGGCCTTGAACTTATGATTAGAGTCTTTTCAAAATGATGAAACAGATTCTGGTGATTTTAATTGCATTCCTGCTGGTCTGTGCCGGTTGTCGCAAAAAGACCGACAACTCGCCGGTCATTGCTTCTGTCAATGGTGCTGAAGTTCAACTCAGCGAATTCAGTCGCTTTATCGCTTCAAGACTGGGTGAGCTTTCAAACGACGAAATGACCGATGCCTTGCGCTCGCAGATGCTCGACGAATTATTGGTTCGTCGAGTGGTGGTTGGCGCGGCGGAACAGGCTCGCCTCGACATCACCGACACGGAAATTGCCCAAGCCGCCCAGGATGACCCGCATAAAAAATCTTCGATAACCGATGAAGAAGGACGCAAAGACTTAGCCAATGATTTATTGATTGAAAAATATTACAAGCAAATTTTATTGAAAGAGGTTCGCGTCACGCCCGAAGAGATTGAAGCCTATATCGAAAAAAATAAAGACCGCTTGACCGATAAACCCGGCTTTTATGTGCGCGAGATTCGCGTGCAAAGCCGCGAAGAAGCCGAGCGCATTCGCAATGAGGCGGTCGAAGGCAAAAGCGATTTTGTTGATTTGGTGCGCAAGTTTTCGCAAGGCGCGCACGCCGAACAAGGGGGGCTGACGCATTATGATGAGGGACAGATGCCGGCCGTGTTAGAAAGCGCCATCCGACCTCTCCGGCCAGGCGACATCAGCCAGGTTGTGCAATCCAATTATGGCTTTCACATTTTCAAACTCGAACAACGCACCCAGGTGTATGCGCCGGAAACGCGCCGCTCCGTATTAGATAAACGCCGCGATATGCTCGGCGAAGAATTGATTTCACGACGCAATCAGGAAGCCGTAGATGCGGCAATCAATCAATTGGTGGGCGCTGCGAAGGTAAAAATCAATCCCTCCGCTTTGGGCTTCACTTATTCGGGTCGGTTCAGGCAAAATTAGAAATTAATGACGAAATATAAAGAATGACCGATGGATGCAAATTACTCCTGGTTCATCGTTCTTTCTTCATCGTTCACAATTCAAATAAAGCGAGGATGTGTATGAAGTACCTTATTGCAGGCTTATTATTTTTAGGTTTGTTTATGTATCCAAAAGCGGCAAGCGCACAAGAGCCGGAACTGGTCACTGAAATTGTCGCGCGTATCAATAACGATATTATTACCCGCGCCGATTATTTGGGCGCGGTCGCGGAATTTAAAGAGCAACTTATCAGAGAATTGAAAGCCCAGGGAAAGAGCGATGCCGAAATCGAAGCGGAATTTCAAAAGCTCAAACCGACGATTCTCGACCTGTTGATTGAAAACCTGCTTATCGAACAAAAAGCCAAAGAGCTGGGCGCGGATGTCGAATCCGACCTCAATCAACGATGGCTGGAGATTGCCAAACAGAACGGCTTCAAAAACGTCAACGAATTTGAGAGCGCCATCAAACAACAGGGCGGCGACCCGGAATCGGCGCGCGCCTCTATTCGCAAACAATTGTTGCAAGAGTATGTGATGAATCGCGAAGTTTTCGCGCCGATTTATCAAAACCTGACGGATAAAGAGAAACGCGCCTTTTATGACAAACACGTCAAAGAATTTACCCCGCCGCTTGAAGTAACGCTTTCAGAGATTTTCCTGCCGCTCGAAAATCAGACGGCTTCCGAAGTTGAACAACGCGCCCGGCGCATCGTTGCAGAGCTGCGCGCCGGTAAAAATTTTGTTGAAGCGGTGCAAACCTACTCCGGCGCAACCCGTCCGACGCGTGCCCTGAATGGCAAACTCGGCACCTTCAAACTCACCAAAGATAGCGGCCTCAGGCCGGAACTCGAAGCCGCCATCAAGGACCTCAAAGCGGGCGAAATCACCGAACCGATTCGCCAACAAGACGGTTTTCAAATCATTCGCGTTGATGAACGCAAAGAAGCAACCACCATGCCTTACACCGACCCGCAAGTGCAGCGCTACGTCGGTCAAGCGGCAACCATGGAACGCGCCGAAGAAGCGCGCAAAAAATATTTAAAGCAGTTGCGCGAAGAGGCTTTCATCAAAATTAATGAAAACTATGTAGCTGCAACCACCAAGCCAGCCGAAAAATAAATTATAAATTCTTGACCGGGTTAGCGGACTCGAATTTCAAGCAAGAGTTGATTAAACATTAATCACTCTTGCTTTTGTTTTTTAGCCCTCCATCCTTTTCCTTTTGACGGTCGCTTGATGAGGTGGCTCGTGCGATTGCAGGCGGGGCTTACCGACTTTCTTGATCAACCGACCGTCAAGGATTTCCGCGCGGCGCGCTTTGAGTAGTACAATGCCGCCTGCAAAAAGTTCAACTCAAACAAATTGCAATTAGGCGTAAATGCGATGCGCCCAATTTTTGCTTAGGAGATTTCCATGACCGAAAAGATCAATCATCAGTGGCGCTTGGTTGCCCGACCTGTGGGCAATTTCAAAGAATCGGATTTCGAGTGGCGCGAAGAAGCGGTGCCGGAACTCGCGGACGGACAATTTCTGATTCGCAATCTCTATCTTTCACTCGACCCGACCAATCGCATCTGGGCTACCGAGATGGAAAGCTATTTGCCGCCTGTCGCGCTTGGCGATGTGATGCGCGGCGGGGCCATCGGCGTCGTTGAAGAATCCAGGAATGCGAATTTCCCTGCCGGCACACACGTTCAAGGACTACTCGGCTGGCAAGAGTATCTGGTTACCGATGGACAGGGCATCAGCATTTTGCCCGTGCGTCCAGGGATTCCGCTCACCGCTTACATGGGACTCTTTAGCCACATCGGAATGACGGCTTATTTTGGCCTATTGGATGTCGGGAAACCGCAGGCGGGAGAAACGCTTGTGGTATCGGGCGCCGCGGGCGCTACGGGGTCGCTGGTCGGGCAAATCGGTAAAATCGTCGGCTGTCGTGTGGTCGGCATCGCGGGCAGCGATGATAAATGCCGCTGGCTTACCGATGAACTCGGCTTTGACGCGGCGATCAATTACAAGACCGAAGATGTACAGGCGAGCTTGAAAAAACATTGCCCGGCCGGCATTGATGTCTATTTTGAAAATGTCGGCGGCAAAATTTTAGATGCCGTGTTGACTTTGATTAACCTTAAAGCGCGTATTGCCTTGTGCGGGTTGATTTCGACCTATAACGCCACCGAGCCGGTGCCCGGTCCGTACAACTTCGCCGCTATTTTAGGGCGTCGCGCCCGCATCGAAGGGTTCATTGTTCTCGATTATATGGATCGCGCCGCGGAATGTTTTGCCGATTTAGGCAAATGGTTGATGGAAGGCAAACTCAAATACCGGGTTGATGAGGTCGAGGGCTTACAAAATGCGCCGACCGCCATCAATAAACTTTTTGCCGGAACGAATACCGGCAAGCTGGTGGTGAAGATTAGTTAAGTATGAATAAGGCGGTTGTTTTCATAAAGCTCGAAGATTTTTTGCGAACCGGGGTGTTCGGCCCGATTCAATTTGGAATGACTCGCGAAGCGCTTATACAAATTTTAGGCGAGCCGGATTGTATATCCCAAAGACGTAAGGACAAGCATCCGACGCGGCTTGAATATGGTGATTTTGAATTTTACTTTGTGAGTTCGCAAGACAACCGCCTTTGTGCAATCTATCTCGATAACTTCGACGACATCAAAGGCAACGAACGCTTAAAAGTAGATACGTGGTTTCTGAAAGGACAACTTTCCCTTGCCGCAACAGAAGAGCAATTCAGACGGGCCGACCTTCGTTTTCGACAGGCGCCTCACTATGATCCGACGGTAGATTGCCTTAAAACAGATTCAGGCGTTGAATTGGGATTTTGTAAAGCGCCGAGCCCTTGGTCTGAGCCGCCGGGCGGACTCTATTACATCTCTTACGATTTGAGAAATGCAATGACCACCTCGGAAGCGGTCAAACAGGTCTCGGTAACGATTCCTGAAGCGGTTTATGAAAAAATTCGCGCCGAATCTTTGAAGCATCGGAAAAAAATAGCCAAAATGTGTAGTGAGTGGATAGTGGAAAAAGCTTCAAAGATTGCAGCTGAGAATTAAAGAATTTGATCCGCACTACTCCTTTTTGAAAAATGCGTCTTGACCTCTTCTTAAAACATAGTCGTTTGGTGGTGCGGCGCACCGTGGCGCAGCAGTTATGTGAAGCGGGCGCGGTCACGGTTAATGACCTGCCGGCGAAAAGTTCGCGTGAAGTTCGCCTGGGCGATAAAATTTCCATCAAACAACGCGGCAAGCTAACCACCATTCGCGTTTTGCAGATTCCGCAAAAGCAAATTTCAAAAGCTCAAGCCGCTTCGCTTTACGAAATCCTCGGCATTGAAAATTACGACGAAGACCTCTTTAATTAACCGTGATGCGCGTTGGATGACGGCTCGCACCTGTGCTAGAGTGTCTCACTTCCAACTTCCCTCATTATCCTCATGGGGTCAATGGAGTCATGAACATACATGCAGTCTGAAAAAATTATT
>JBIOWC010000486.1:0-6715 GCA_044868105.1 Blastocatellia bacterium | reverse complement strand
ACAAATTGGTAACTTGATACCTGGTCATTAATCAAACTTTATCGCCCGATCTAAGGGTAACGCTATTGCAGGGCAGCGCACGGTTCCGCATTGAGGCGGGCCGACCGCCTCAGCCTTTAGCCAAACCACATCCGTCTCTTTGGCCAAATCCGAAGATAACCGGTAATCGTTAATCGCTGCCCGTTGGCTTTTATGAGAAGCGTTGAATTGTCTTGTAGGCTTTTTAAAATGACTGATAAACCGGCAATCGTTTGACTGGCAATGCGCCGGTTTTACCTGTTAGCATTTTCGCTTATGGCTAAAAAGGGAACCATCCTCGTTGTAGATGACGAAGACGTGATGCGCGATGTGCTTGACAGTCTTCTTGTGGATGAAGGCTATCAGGTCGAGATGGCGCGTACCGGCGAAGAAGGCTTAGATAAATTTCAGCACAAACCTTTCGATGTTGTGTTGCTTGATGTTTCGATGCCCGGCATTGGCGGGCTGCGCACGCTTGAAGAACTCCTGAAACTTGACCCGGAAGTCGTCATCATTATGATCACCGCTTATGCGACATTCGATACGGCGATTTCGGCCTGGCAGCGGGGCGCCTTCAACTGTGTTCGCAAGCCTTTCGATAACCGCGAAATCCTCGGCATCATTGCCGCAGGGGTGCGTCGTCGTCGCAAAGATGAAGAACATCGCGCCCTCAGACAGACGCTGAAGCGCAGTTCGGCAGGCAAAGAGATTGTCGCGCGCAGCGAAAAAATGCTGGAGATTCTCGCTTTCGTTGAACAGGTCGCGCCCGCCCGCACCACCGTTTTAGTGACAGGTGAATCGGGAACCGGCAAAGAGCTCATTGCCCGTGCGATTCACAATCAAAGTACCCGCGCCGATAAACCGTTCGTCACCGTCAACTCAGCGAACCTGCCGACCGAACTGCTTGAATCGGAACTCTTCGGTCATTTGCGCGGCGCCTTTACCGGAGCCATTGCCGCTAAGAAAGGTTATTTTGAGGTGGCCGACGGCGGTTCGATTTTCCTTGATGAAATCGGCACGATTTCAATGGAAACGCAGGCCAAACTTTTGCGCGTCATTCAAGAGCGCGAATTTACCCCGGTCGGCGATACGACGCGCAAGCAGGTTGATGTCCGCATCATTGCGGCAACCAATGTGGATTTGAAACAGGCGGTTGCCGAAGGGCTTTTTCGCGAAGATTTGTATTATCGCTTGAATGTGATTTCGATTAATTTGCCGCCGCTTCGCGAACGCAAGGAAGATATTCTGCCGCTCGCGCAACATTTCGTACGTAAATACGCGGCGGAAAATGGCAAACCGATCGTTGAACAATTCAGCCCCGAAGTTCTATCGCTGCTCGAAGCCTACCGCTGGCAAGGCAATGTGCGCGAGTTGGAAAATGTCATTGAGCGCGCCGTTATCATTGCGCGTGGCACCTCGCTAGCCAAAGAAGATTTGCGTGAAGAGGTGCTCAATCCGCAAGTGGCTGCCGCGCAAGCCGCCGGACAAAGCATCGCGACGCAGATTGATTTAACCAACGGCATTTCGTTTTATGATGAAGTGAACCGGTTCCAGATAGATTTAATTCGGCGGGCGCTGGAGATTACCGGCGGACATCAATCCCGCGCCGCGAAGTTGCTGGGACTCAATACTACGACGTTAAATAGCAAGATTCGCTATTACAACATTCGCACCTGAAGACGCCTGGGTTCTCTTGTCGGTCGCTGGAGGGATAAGTATAATCCCAAACTTCGGCGCAAGCCCTGGTTGCAGCCTGTAGCCCAGCTCCCAGGCTGATTGAAGAAGGTAATAAGCCAGGCCCCTTAGCTCAGCGGTTAGAGCAGAGGACTCATAATCCTTTGGTCCGGGGTTCGAATCCCTGAGGGGCCATCAATTCTTTCATCGCTTTGCTGTTTTAGGTCAGCTTACTTTCAGGTCTTTGTGGGATTACTAAAAATGAAGAATTCTTGTTTTAAGCATTATAAATTTTTTGCTTTCCCGTTATAGAAAGGTGGGTCGTCTATGCTGGCTCACTATTGTATTTGGGATAGCTTAATCAAAGTTTAATCCTCATCCAAATTAACAATAGAAGTAAAACTCTATTAAGTGGGCGCTCCGTGCTTACAGTCAGTTCACACTTTTTTAATTGTCATTAGCTGCAAGGAATTTTTGGGATGATTTGAGAACAAGCTTAGGTATTAGATGACAGGCTATCTCGCTACAACCCAACATCATTTTTGCGTGGACTGGTAAGTTCCGTTTGATGTTTTCCTGAATGCTTTTAGAAGCGCAGATACCACAACCTCATCAAGGTATTTAAACGGTGTTCTCGATAGATGGTGGTTGCACCAAAGCGAATAATGCGTAAGCGCAGGAGTTCATCTGGTGCAGTCAAGCTTGCTCTTAATTTCTTTAGTAGGCTCTACACGCCTAATCGCACAACTGTACGAACTCTGTAGAAAGTAGAGAATGCTTCCCAGCCATACAATGTTTTATCGAAACTGATCTCAATCAAACTTTCTACATAGTAGAAACGGTCCTGTCGCCGGAAATTAACGAACCCTTCGTTTTTCTGGTTTTACTTTTCGCTCAAACCGACCAGTTGAAAGGAGTCTTGTATGTTTAACTCTGGGTCTGACCCTTTTGTTAATTCACTAAAATCTTTTGGCTACAACATCGTCCGCTTACCCAAGGCCGATATCCAGCCGATGCTACTACTCAGCAAGAATGGCGATAATCTTGATCGCCTGGGCGCCGTTACCAAATTACTAACTCCCGGTGACAACGTAAATGCTCCTAAGGTAATAGCCGATACGCCGGCCGCCAATATAAATGGCTCTCGCACCAGCAATATGAAGATCGGCATCGGTCTTTCAATACTCGGCAGTATTATTGGCGCGATGGGAGGAAATCTTGGTGTCGAGGCGCAATACCAGCAAGCCAAATCAGCGGTATTTGAATTCCAATCGGTTTTTGAAGATAAGATTGAGGTCATCGAATTGGATCAATATCTGGGCGATGCCGATATCAATCCGAATAGTGTATTCGTCCGCCAGCTTTTAGATGCCGATAAACTCTACATTGTGACGGCGACGATCAAAAGTACAAAGTTTACCTTCGAAGCGAAAAAGAATGATGGCACAGATTTGAAGATCGATGTGCCGGTTATCCAACAGGTTGTCGGGGGCAATGTCAGCGTCAGCGGCTCATCAGATGTCCAGTCGAAACTAACTTATGAAGGGAAAATTCCGCTGATCTTCGGTTTTCAGGCAGTGCAACTCTTTTTCGATAACGGACGATATACGGCAATCAAGCCGGCCCAGGGAGCCATGCGCGCCGCCGTACAACCGGCAGGTGTAAATGCCGGTGACGAGGTCGAGCTTCTGGAGAGCGAAAATGCCTTTGTCCGGTTGCGTGATTAATTGCTGCCATCCGCAAAATCTAAATGCTTGAACTATTTTTAAGGTTAATTTATGGAGGTTAAAAATGATACTCAGTGATGCTGATCTTGCTAGAATTATGCCTAATTTGCCTTCAGCCAAACGCGCTGAATATTTACCCCACCTGCAGAGCGCAATGGATGAATTTGAAATCAATACGCCGCTCAGGGTTGCCGCCTTTTTGGCGCAGATTGCGCACGAATCGGCGGAGTTCCGTTTTATGGAAGAGATCTGGGGACCGACAACGGCGCAGCGGCGCTATGAACCGGTTACCAGTCTGTCAAAATCTCTGGGCAATACCCAGCCCGGTGATGGAAAGCGGTTTAAAGGCCGAGGTCCGATTCAGATTACCGGGCGTTCTAACTATACCCGCTATGGTGGCATGCTGAACCTTGATTTGATTGCTGACCCGCTACAAGCGGCAACCCCGCAGGTCGGATTCCGCACCGCCGGATTGTACTGGCGCACCAATGGATTAAACGATCTGGCGGATAAGCAATTCTTTAAGACCATAACCAAACGAATAAACGGCGGGTTCAACGGACTGGAGGACCGCACGAGATATTACATTCGCGCCAAACAGGTTCTGCTTGGTGGCACTCGCGCGCTGGTGGCAGATGACGACTTCACCATGGAGGCGCCCGGCGACCCGGACTACGCACCCGATGATGGAGGCGATGATAGCGCAACCCGTGGCTCGCTTTTGACGAGAGGCTGCGAAGCCGAAGATGATGGGCAATAGATAGGCGCTTCTAGCTCGAATACAAGAAAAGGAGATTACGATGGGCGATTCGGAAACCTCAAAAGGCAAACTCTATGCGCTCTTAATCGGCGTTGATTGCTATTTACCCAACCGTCTGCCGGATGGCGGATTCTATCCAAGCCTTGGCGGATGCGTACGTGACATCAATCACGTCGAGAATTTTCTGAGAGAGCGGCTGGCGTTGACCGATGCTGAAATCCTGAAACTGACGGCTACCAATGATGGCACCACTTCTCCGCCGGAACCGCCAGAGCAATGGCCGACTTACGAAAACATGGTGGCAGCCTTTCAACAACTCATACAGCAGGCGCAACCTGGTGATCAAGTCTATATCCATTACTCCGGACATGGCGGGCGCACGGTTACTTCCTTCCCGAAGCTGAAGGGAGAGAAGGGGCTTGATGAAACGCTAGTTCCGACCGATATTGGCGCGCCCGGCACGCGCTACCTGCGTGATGTAGAGATGGCGTACCTGCTTAAGCAGATGAGTGACAAAGGGCTGGTCGTCACCCTTATTCTCGATAGTTGTCATTCGGGCGGCGCGACCCGCGGGTTGGGAGGCGGGGCTGTACGCGGCATTCCCAGTATCGATACCTCCAAGCGCCCTGGCGACAGTCTGGTGGCCACGTCTGAAGCATTAGAAGCGTTCTGGCAAGGCATTCCTCAAGAGCAAACGCGCAGTGCACAACTAAGCAGCGGCTGGTTTCCGACAATGAAAGACACAGTTTTGATAGCTGCTTGCCGAGCCAATGAGCTGGCTAACGAATTTGCCTTTGAGGGCCGAGAGCGCAACGGGGCGCTGACCTACTGGTTACTTGATTCGCTCAAACAGGTTGGTCCCGGGCTGACTTACAGCATGTTGCATGATCGTTTGCTTGCCAAAGTCCATGCAAAATTCCAGCAGCAGACCCCGCAGTTACTCGGCAATGGTGAACGCACGGTCTTTGGACTCGACCGCGTCAGCCGGCCGCCAGCTTCGCGGGTTATTGAGGTAGACGCTGCCAATCGCCAGATCAAAATTGAAGCCGGACAAGTGCAAGGTATCGGTGCGGGGGCGCGCTTTGCCATCTTTCCAGCAAACGCAACTGATTTTACAGCTGAAGCAAATCAATTAGCCGTAGCCGAGGTTCAGCAGGTTCAGTCAACCTGGTGCCGCGCGACCATCCTGAAGCCCTCGCCGATGGAGGGCATCACGGAAAGTGCGCAGGCCGTATTGCTTGATGCCGGGACGGTGCGGTTTCGCCGAACCATCGCTGTTGTCCATCGCGATGATTTATTGCCAGAGATAAATCAGCAGGAGGCGCTCGAACGATTTACCGAAGCCATTAAGGAAAATAACTGGATCAAGTTGGCTGAGGAAGGCGACCCCATTGATTATCAAGTCGCTGTGAATGCCAACGGCGAATACGAAATATGGGAACCGAGCGGTCAAATCATTAACAATCTGCGACCGGCGCTCAAAATCAGCGACCCGCAGGCGGCGGTTGAGTTGGCGAAACGGCTGGTGCATTTAACGAAATACCATAATGTGAAGATGATTGAAAACTCGGCTTCCACCTCACCCCTGGCGCGCCAGATAACTTTGGAAATTGTCAATGAAGCGGCGAAATCGCCAGGCGGCACCGTCATTCTTGATGATGGGGAACAACTCACTTTACGTATTAAAAATAACACCGCCTCGCAGGCCCTCAACATTACGGTGCTCGACCTGCAACCGGACTGGGGAATAACCAAACTGTTTCCGCCTGATGCGGATTCCATGTTGCTTGACCCCAAAGGCGAGCCGATTGAAATGACCCTCAACTTCGAATTGCCCAAAGGCTACAAAGAGGGTATCGACACCATCAAAGTCTTCGCGACTATCGATAACACCAGTTTCAACTGGCTTGAACTTCCGGCCCTTGACCAGCCCATCGTCACGAAAGGTGGGGGAGCGACGCGGGCTGGGCTTAACGCGCTTGAGCAATTGATGGCGGATTTCGCAGCCGAAAAACCGCCTGAAAATCAGAAGCGCGCCTCCCTGGCTTCGGTCTCTGTAGCGCAATGGACAACCGTGCAACTGGATGTCAACATCCGCCGCCGCCCGCCTTCATTAAAGCACACACGCGAGGTCAGTATGTCTTTGTTGCAATCGGCGTTTGAAGAGGTGGGGGCCGAACAACTGTCGGCCAGTAGAGCGGGGGCCGGCGGTCCCGGTGGGCGCCCCAGCATTACCGATCCAATCTTTAACGCCATCACCGATTTTCTCGCCAACCCGCAAGAAGAGCCATCGCCTTCCGAGAGCGCCGAGCGCAACGCCTGGGACAGCGTAAAATACTGCGCTGGTCTGGCCGCAGGCATGGCGCGTGAATTCTGGGACGCTTATGTGAACGGCGATAGAGCGAAGTATGATGAATATCAGCAAGCGCTGACGGTCAAGTTCGGCGGTTGTGATCCGAAATTCGGCGATGCCGTAGCTCGTTATGTAGAGTTTTTGCTCAAGCACGGCACCGTACCTTATCGCCCCTACAATGAC
>JBIOWC010000485.1:0-4464 GCA_044868105.1 Blastocatellia bacterium | reverse complement strand
GGAGTTATTGCGCTCGGCTGAGTATTCGATTCGCGTACTTGACGCCAAAGTTGAAGACCAGCAAGCGCTCGGCGTACTCATTAAACAGGCGGCCAGCGGCGTGGATGTAAAAATCATCAGTCGCGATAGAGATTACAATCACATCTTGCCGGGGTTTCACGTCAGGAAACTGGCGCGATATAAACTTCACGCCAAGTGCATCGTGGTTGACGGGCATCGTTTCTTTGTCGGCAGCCAGAATTTGCGCGAAGTGAGCCTGGACCATCGCCGCGAAGTCGGCATCATCATCGAAGACCACGCCATCGCGCAAAAGATTGAGCGCGTCTTTGATGAAGACTGGACCAATGCCACCGAGAGATTGGATCCGGCGATACTGGAAAAACTTGGGAAATTTTGACCTGTCAGCGTTGCAAAATTAAGATGCTTGAACAGAAGCGCAGTTTTCACAAACAGCGCAAATGGATCTGTCCGAAATGCGGCAAGGCGCGTATGCAAACGCCTAAGCCGCGTCAGCGTTAAAGAGCTCTGTTCTTCAATAAATTTTGTTCTTCGGGAGGAATCAACGATGAATAAACCGCGAACCGTAAAATACAAGGTCGGCGATGAGGTCAGTTACGCTCAAGGTTCGGGCGTGCTCTACGGTGAAATTATTCGGGTAATTGATAGCGGCGAATCGGGAGCCGTTGAAATTCAGTTTGAAAGCGGGCGCAAGGAGGTCAAACCGATAAAAGACCGCGCCTTAAATCTCCTGCGCAGGGCCTCCGGGGCAAGCGAAGAGGAAGAGCGCAACAAAGACCGTTCGCGCCTTCGCGATTATGATTTGGAAAATGTGATTCGCAGCGAACGCCGGCGGCGCTGGTAAACGATGCCCGACGTAAAGAAAATCGTTGGGGATTCTCCCGGTTAGATAATCGTTCTCTCCTGTGGTAAATTTTCTCTCCATCAAAGTTCGAGCCAAGGGAATGGGATAGTGACGTCAATTAATTTATGACTTCAGCTTCTTCTCATGAAGTAACGCAGTTATTGCAAGCGTGGAGCGCTGGCGACGCGGCGGCGCTTGAAAAACTCGTCCCTCTGGTGCACGCCGAACTGCATCGTCTGGCAAAGCGTTATATGGGTCGTGAACATCGCGCCCATGCGTTGCAAACTACAGCGCTGGTCAACGAAGCCTACATTCGATTGATTGATTGGAAGAATGCCCGCTTTGAAAATCGCGCCCATTTCTTCGGAGTTTCCGCGCAATTGATGCGACGCATACTGGTTGATTTTGCGCGCGCCCGCCCGCAATCCAAAGAAGGAACGGCGCATCATGTTTCCCTGGATGAAGCGTTGGTTATTCATAGTGAACGCAGCGGCGAAATTGTCGCTCTCGATGATGCGCTGCGTACGCTTGAACAACTTGACCCGCGTAAAAGTCAAATAGTCGAGATGCGTTATTTCGGGGGACTGAGCGTCGAAGAGACCGCCGAGGTTTTGAAAATTTCAGCCATTACCGTAATGCGCGAGTGGAACAAGGCGAAAGCCTGGCTTTATAGAGAACTGAATAACCAGATATAGGATATAGGTTTTAAGAAGAGGCATTATCGTAAGCTGATATGACAACTCAGCCACTTTAAGGCGAATCGCAAACCGCTTCCTAAATCCTATATCCTTTATCCTAAATCCTACACCTTTTGATGAACGCGGAACGCTACAAAAAAGTAGATGACCTTTTTGATGCCGCGCTGGAACTGGAAGCGAGCCATCGCGCTTCTTTTCTGAAAAGAGCTTGCGGCAGTGACACCGAACTGCGCCGCGAAGTTGAATCCCTGCTTGCCGCCTATGACAAAGCCGGAAAATTTATTGAAACTCCGGCGATGGAAGTTGCCGCTCAATCCCTGGCTCAGAATAGTTTCACTTCGCCCATCGGTGAACAAATCGGTCATTACCGAATCCTGTCGCTTATTGGCGCAGGCGGGATGGGCGAGGTTTATCTGGCCGAAGATGCGCGCCTCAATCGCAAAATCGCTTTGAAAATTTTGCCTTCGCAATTTACCAAAGAAGCCGACCGCGTGGCGCGCTTTCAACGCGAATCCCGCGCCGCTTCGGCACTCAATCACCCCAACATCATCACCATCTTTGAAATCGGACAGGAACAAAATATTCACTTTATCGCTTCGGAATATATCGAAGGCGATACCCTCAGACAAAAATTGCGGCGCGGAAAACTGCGCATCAAAGAGGCGCTTGAAATTACCTTGCAAGTAGCAAGCGCTCTTGCCGCCGCGCACACCGCAGGACTCGTGCATCGCGACATTAAACCGGAAAACATCATGATTCGCCGCGATGGATACATCAAGGTTCTGGATTTCGGCTTGGTAAAATTGCAGGAAACCACCGAGCTTCACGCCACCCACCTGAACGAATTCAATCTATCGACGCAGACCGGCATGGTGATGGGAACCATCAGTTATATGTCGCCCGAACAGGCTTTGGGGCATGAGGTTGACCATCGAACGGATATTTTCAGTCTCGGCGTTGTGCTTTATGAAATGGTCACTGGTGATTTGCCATTCAAAGGCAGCACGGCCGCTTCGACCTTTGATGCCATCTTAAATAAACAACCCGCGCCGGTGACCGCCTCAAATCCGCAAATCTCATCTGAATTGGAGCGCATCATCCTGCGCATGCTGGAAAAAGATGCCGAGGTGCGTTATCAAACGACCGCCGATTTGCGCGCCGTCCTCAAAAGATTGCAACGCCGTCTGGATTCCGACATCACGGCATCGGCGCAGGTGACCAGCACAGCGGGTTCAGAAACGGCGCGCCAAACCGTCAGCCATTGGTGGATGAAGGCGGCGCTGGCCGCAAGCCTGATCGCGCTTTTAGGTCTCTCCGCCTGGCTCTTTTTTCCGCGCGGCAAGGCTTCTGCCGCTATGCCGCATTGGCAAGACGCCCTGGCAACAAAAATTACCGACCAGCTAGGCGCCGAGCTTTTTCCGAGCCTTTCGCCAGATGGCAAATCGTTAATCTATGTGAGCCGCCAGGCCGGCAATCTGGATATTTTTCTGAAACGCATCGGTTCGAGAAAAACCAGCAACTTGACCGCCGGGATAAATGCGGATGACACGCAACCGGCGTTTTCGCCGGACGGCAAACGGATTGCCTTCCGGCGAACGGATCGTGAAAAGAGCGGCATTTACATCATGAGCGAAACCGGAGAATCGCTGCGCCAACTCACAGAATTTGGCTTTAATCCCGCTTGGTCGCCGGACAGCAAAGAGATAGTTTGCACTGAAAACACCGTTGAGACTTCAGCTCGGACAAATATTCCCAGCCGTATGTGGGTGGTCAACGCCACAACGGGTGAAAGCCGGGTGCTGGTAGAAACCGATGCGGTGCAGGCCAGTTGGTCTCCTCATAACCATCGAATCGCTTATTGGGGAGTTGTCAAAGGAACGCAACGCGACATCTGGACCGTACCGGTAACGGGCGGCGCCCCCCTAAAAGTAACCGATGATGCCTTTGTAGATTGGAATCCGGTGTGGTCGCCCGACGGAACTTATCTCTACTTCATCAGCAATCGAAAAGGCACCATGAGTTTGTGGCGTGTAGCGATTGATGAAAAGAGCGGCAAGGTTACCGATGAGCCTGAACTTGTGCCCACCCCTTCGGTAAACATTCAACATCTCTGTTTTTCAAGCGATGGTCGCCACCTGGCCTTTACACAAGCAATTTATCTGCAGAATATTCAAAAGTTGAATTTTGACCCGGTAACCGAAAAGCTCAGTGGGCAGCCTGCAGATGTCGCGCAATCATCAGGCCAGATTGCCATGCCTGACCTGTCGCCTGACGGGCAATTTATTACTTACCATTCGGCGGGCGGCGTACATAATCTATTTGTCCTGCGTATTGGCGACACCACGGCCAATCAAATCACCGACGAACCAACCAATGAACTGGGGGCGCGCTGGTCACCGGATGGCAAACACATTGCTTATTACTCAAACCAAACCGGAGTCTATGAAATTTGGGTAATCAATCCGGATGGCAGCGGCGCCAGACAACTTACCGAAGTTGGGATGCCGGGGGCTGTGCAACCGCTCTGGTCACCGGATGGCACGCGACTGGCTTATAGCCTGTTCGGCGACCGAACTTTCATCATGGATTTGAATAAACCCTGGAGCAAGCAAACCGTCGTCGAAACCTCTAATCCGCTTAATCAGCCGAGCCATTTTGTTGCTCATGACTGGTCTCCCGATGGCAAATATTTAGTTGGGGCCTATTATAAAAATAAAGTGGCGATGGGGCTGGCGACCTATAACCTGGAAGATCAAACCTACAATTTCATTTCCGAATTTGGAAGCAACACGAAATGGTTTGCTGATAATCACCGGCTCCTGTTTACCGACGAAGACCGGGTATTTCTGGTAGACACACAAACGAAAAAACTGCGCGACCTCATCTCGTTGGCGCCGAAATCCT
>JBIOWC010000484.1:0-7579 GCA_044868105.1 Blastocatellia bacterium | reverse complement strand
ATTCACTCGGTCACCCGGAGATGGCGGCGCGCGCCTGCCGCTTACTGACAGATCAAAATCCTCACATCCGCGAATCTGCGGTAAAAATCGCCGGTTATTTCGGCTACCCCGAATGCACTGATTTACTTTTAGAACGTTGCGGGGATGAAGTGGAAAGTATTCGTCGCGCCGCGGTTGAACATTTACCCTACCTTGAAGATGAGCGGGCGACGGCAATCTTGGTGGAAGCCCTTCAACATGGCACACCCGCCGTACGAGCCGCCGCGGCTGGGGCCTTTGCGCATGTTGAGCGCGCGATAGCCTATCCATATTTAAAGGCGGCGTTAAGTGATTCGCATTCCTGGGTGCGCTATTTTGCCATACGCTCAATCGGTCAGCATCAATACAACGAAAGTTTAGAGACCTTGCTGCAACTGGCCGAGACCGATGTTGCCAGTCAAGTCAGAATTGCCGCCGTTGATGCGCTCGGCAAGCTGGGAGGCGCGCGCGCCGTTACCGTGCTGACTGAAATTATCGAAAGCGCCGACAAAAATTTGGCGCAGGCGGCGCTCAAATCACTCGGGCAGATTCGTCATCCCGATGCTCGGACGGTGCTCCTGGAAACTCTACGCACCGCAGCATTGGAGCATCGAATCGAAGCCATCAATGCTTTGGGAAATAGCGGGGGGAACGAAGCCGTACAACAACTGCAATGGGTAGCCGCAACCGATTCCGATAGGCGGGTGACCGAGACGGCCATCGCGGCGCTGGCGAAACTCGCAACCCCGGAAGCCATTGCCGCGCTGGTTGATTTAACGGCCGAGGCAAATTATCGGGAAGTGGTTGTGGAAGCGTTGTCACATCTGGGTGAACAAAAGGCGCACCTGGTTGGCCGGGGACTCAAACACCTGCAACCGAGTGTGCGGCGCGCTGTAGTGGACGCGCTGGGGCGGATGAAACATCCGCTAGCCTCCGAACAACTCAATATGGCTTTAGAAGATGAAGACGCCGGGGTTCGTTTGGCGACCGTTAATGCCTTGAATTATCTCGGCAACCGGGTTGCCGAGCGCAGGCTGTTAAATTTGATGAGCCAGGACCCCGACGCGGCGGTTCGACGGGCGGCGAAAAATGCGTTGCGCCATTAATCGCAGGCAACCCATCGGACAGGTTTTTTGTGGGTTGCTAAAACTCAAAGGCCTCACGCGAATCAAGGTTGATGTTGGCGCATCGGCCAATGGAAAGCAGTGGATTTTTATGACCTCTTACGCAGAAACCTTAGGCTTGTCCGATACTGCATTTACGCTTCTGCGTGATTTGATTCACGACCGCACAGGGCTATTTTATGAAAACAGCAAATGCGAGTTGCTTACGGATAAACTTTCGCCGCTGGTTATCGAGCGGGGATTCACTTCGTTTCTGGATTACTATTACCTGTTGAAATACGATGAGGAAGCCGAACAGGAGTGGCGGCGCGTGATGGATGCCTTGTCGGTGCAGGAGACCTATTTTTGGCGCGAGTTTGATCAGATTCGCGCCCTGGTTGAGATCATCGTGCCGCAATATTTTTCCTCGCCAACCACACAACCCTTAAAGATTTGGAGCGCCGCTTGTGCGACCGGCGAAGAACCGCTCAGCATCGCCATGGCGCTCAATGAAGCGGGATGGTTCGCTCGCGCGCCGATTGAAATTTATGCCACCGATGCGAGCCGCGCAGCCATTGAACGGGCGCGACGCGGAATTTTTCGCGAACGGTCATTCCGCAATCTCCCCGTCCAATTGCGTGAGAAATATTTTTCCCAGGAAAACGGCGGGGCAAAGATTGCGTCAGCGATTCATCGGCGAATCAATTGGGCAAGCGCGAATTTAATCAATCCGGCGGAAATTACCGGGTTTGCCGCCGCGCAGATTATTTTCTGCCGCAATGTCTTCATCTATTTTTCCGCCAATGCGATTCGCCAGACCGTCAACCTGTTTGCCCGGCGGATGCTTAAACCGGGATATTTATTTGTCGGTTCATCGGAATCTCTTTTGCGGGCAACCAACGAATTTCAGATTCAGGAGGTTGGCGGCGCATTTACCTACGTGAAGGAATGACGAGTCAGCAGTTTGCAGATAAGGTTGTAAATAAAGTTGAGGAATCTATATGGATCGAGTGCTACGTGTTTTAGTTGTAGATGATTCGGCTTATGTGCGAAAAGTCATCAAGCAGATGTTATCGCGAAGCCCGTTTATTGAAGTTGTCGGCACCGCGCGAGACGGGCAGGAAGCTTTAGAGATGGTGGAACAGCTTCAACCCGATGTCGTGACCTGCGATTTGATTATGCCGATTATGGATGGCGTCGAATTTGTGCGCCAACAAATGCGCCGCCGCCCGGTGCCGATTCTCATTGTGAGCATCGCCAATGAAGGAAGCGAGCTGGCGCTCACCGCGCTGGATGCCGGAGCCGTAGATTTCGTGCAAAAACCGACGGCGCTGGCTACCGATAAGATATTTGAAGTGAGCGATGAACTACTGGAGAAGGTCAAAAGCGCCGCCAAGGTTCAAATGGCCCAGTTGCAAACGGCGCTGACCCGTGATTATCCTTCACGGTCGCCGGTGGTCGCCTCGCGGGCGGGGTTAATAGACATCATCGTATTAGGCATTTCGACGGGCGGACCGCAAGCGCTGAAATATTTAATTCCTCAACTGCCCGCCGACCTGGCGGTGCCCCTGGTGATGGTGATGCATATGCCGGTCGGTTACACGGAATTATATGCGCAGAAACTCGATGAAATCTCGCAACTGAAGGTCAGTGAGGCGCGCGCCGGAGATCTTGTCAAACCGGGGGTTGTGTTGCTCGCCCCCGCGGGACGACACTTGACTTTACGTCGTCAGGCAAATGGTACGATAATAACTCATCTGTCGGCGCGTCCGTTTGATACACAACACCGTCCTTCCGTAGATGTGTTGTTCCAGTCCGCTGCAGAAATCTATGGCAGCCGTACACTGGGTGTTGTGATGACGGGAATGGGTTCCGATGGTAAGCAAGGGGCTGCATGGATTAAATCCCAGGGGGGAATAATCTTTACCGAAGCAGAGGAGTCTTGTGTCGTATATGGAATGCCTTTGTCTGTCGTCGAAGCGGGACTCAGTGATAAACAGGTCGCTCTTGAGAAGATGGCTCAGGCAATTCTGGAGGTTATATAATGGCGAAAATTCTCGTCGTTGATGATTCAAGTATGTCGCGAAGAACCCTCCGTAAGATTATTGAAACCGCCGGCCATGAGGTGCTCGAAGCCGATGAAGGAATCGCTGCCTTGGAGCGCTTTTTTCTCGATAAACCGGATGTCGTCTTCCTTGACCTGACCATGACCGGAATGTATGGCATAGATGTATTGAATAAAATGCGAGAAATGGACCCCCTGGCCCGCGTAATCGTTGCCAGTGCTGACATACAAAGTTCGACGCGGGATTTGGTTGAAGCAGGCGGCGCGAGCGCCTTTATCAACAAGCCCTTCACGGTTGATAAAGTACTCAACGCCCTCAACAACGTGCTTCAGGAGACCATCAATGCAACTAACCGAACGTCAGAATGACGCACTGACGGAACTCATTAATATCGCTTTCTCGCGCACCGCAGCTTCGCTGTCGGAATTGACCGGTCATCGCGTGTTGCTTGACGTGCCCAAGGTCGGCATCTATCCGGTTACCGAATTAACGGCGCGCCTGGCGGAATTCTTGCCGGCCGAACTGGCCAGCGTTCACCAGATTTTTACCGGCCCGCTGACCGGCGATGCCTTGTTGCTACTCAATTATGACGGCGCTGTAACGCTTTCGGATTTGCTGACCGATGAACTGGTGCGTTCACAACGGCTGAATGAATCGGCTCGCGAAGTGCTCACCGAAGCCGGCAATATCCTCTTGAATGCCTGTTTGGGAGTCTTCGGTAATTTGCTGCAAGTGCGGGTTTCGTTTTCGGTGCCCCGCCTGCATCTGGATACGCTCGACCATCTGGTCAAATCGCTGACCATTGATAAAGAAGAACTGCGTTATGCGCTGGTCATCTATACGGCCTTTCGCGTACGCGATAGCGCCATCAGCGGCTATTTGGTTATTGCTTTAAGTGTCATCAGTTTAGACCGCCTGATTCAGGAAGTCGAAAAATGGGAGATCATTCAAGGAGGTTAAGGCAGGTTGAAGTCAGCTCTCTTCGCCTGTTAGCGGACGGTTCAATTCTTCAATGGGGGTCGGATGTTATATGAAGCTGTGCGGCGCTGGATGGACGACCTTTCAGCGCAGGGCATATTAATTACAGATACCGATTTGACAATTCTCGGCTGGAATCACTGGCTGGAACTTCACAGCGGACGCAGCGCGAGTAATTTGGTAGGACAAAATCTGTTTGATGCTTACCCGGAGTTGGTTGAGCGCGGGTTGAATAAATATTACGAGGATGTGTTGAACGGGCAAGTTCGCTTGCTATCGCACCGCTTCCATCACTATCTCTTGCCGATGCCGCCACAGGCTGACGAAGATGCTTTCCCGCAGATGCAGCAAAGCGCCCGCATTGCCCCGCTGATGCAGCGAGACAAAATCATTGGCACCATCACCGTCATTGACGACGTCACCGAACGCATTGCCCGCGAAGAACAATTGATGCGTTTGCTCATTCAGGAACAAGCCGCACGGAAAGAAGCGGAGATGGCGAATCGCTTGAAAGATGAATTCCTGGCCACCGTCTCTCACGAGTTGCGCACACCGTTGAATGCGATAGCCGGATGGCTTCATATTTTCCGCATGGGTGCGAGCGATGCCAGTTCGTTGACCCAGGGGATTGATACCATCGAACGAAATGTCATTGCTCAGACGCAAATCGTCGAAGACATTTTAGACGTCTCGCGCATCATCACGGGCAAGCTCAATCTCGATGTCAAACCCATTAATCTCATCCCGCTAATTGAAGCGGCGCTAGATGCGGTTCGCCTGGCCGCCTCGGCCAAAAATATAAAGATTCAACTCCAACTCGATACCCAGACCGGCGCTATCTCCGGCGATCAAAATCGCATTCAACAAGTGGTTTGGAACCTCTTATCAAACGCGATTAAATTCACCCCGCAGGGCGGCACGGTCACTGTTCAGCTCAAACAAAACGAATCTCAGGCAGAGATAATCGTGCGGGATAATGGCAAAGGCATCGCGCCTGAATTTTTACCCTACGTCTTTGAACGCTTTCGTCAAGCCGATAGCACCACCACACGCCAACACAGCGGGTTGGGCCTCGGATTAGCCATTGTCCGCCATTTAGTCGAAACTCACGGCGGCACGGTACAGGCAAGCAGTGCGGGCGAAGGACAGGGAGCAACATTTATTGTCCGCTTGCCAATCAGTAAAGGTCAGAGCGCCGATCTTGCGGCGCTTTCAGCTCAAAGCCAGGCAAACAACCTCCAAGCGGAACCGGCCTTGCAGGTCGAATCGGGTAAGCAAAACCGGGAGGTTCCCAAATTTGATGGAACGCGCGTCTTGATTGTAGATGACGATGACGATTCGCTTGAGATGCTGCAAATCTTGCTTAGCCAGTTTGGCATCGAGGTTAAGGTATCCGGCTCAACGCAGGCGGCTTTGCAGGTACTGGACAGCTGGCTGCCGGATGTTTTGATATCCGATATTGGCATGCCGCATGAAGACGGCTATTCGCTCATTCGCCAGGTGCGTTTACGCGAAACTGACCGCGGCGGACAAATTCCGGCGATTGCGCTCACCGGGTATGCCAGACTGGAAGATCAAGAACAACTGCTGTCGGCGGGCTATCACGTGCCGCTCGCCAAGCCGGTGGATTTGGATAAGCTGGTGATGACCATTGCCGAACTGACGGCATCAACCAAAGACCATCAAACGATGCCTTAAACTTTTGCCGTTAAATTTTTAATCACCCTTTGTAACGCGGCGCGCGTTTGTAAAGCCTCTTCAATCTCTAATCGCCTTTCCAGATATTCAAGGGCCTGGGCGTCTCCAAATTTTTCCAAGGCGTTTGCCGCGGCGCTGCGCACAGCGGCATCGCTATCATTTAAGGCCTCACACAAAGCCGAAAACATCAGAGAATCGCGACGGCCTTGGTCACAAAGTTGTGCCAACTCTTGCGCCGCGCGGGTGCGTGAAGCGGGAGATATATCTGAGAGAGATTCGATGGCGGTAAAGAGGCGGGTGTCTTTGGTTACCGGCGCGGCGGATTCAAGGCCGTCCTCAAGCACGTAACCGCGCCGTTTCAAATAAAGCTGTTCATTGCGATTCAAGGCGCGGTCTTTGCCTGACCGCCAAATCACAAAGACCACCACCAGAACGATGATGAAGATGAATAAGGGCATGTCAATTTTGGATTATCTGGATTTTAGATTTTGGATTCTCAGAAGTGGGTGAGGTGCAGTGCCCGGCTATCCTCAGCCTTCCTAAAAATCAAAATCGCTGAGTGACTGAACTCAACTATGCAGCAGCAAGCCAAAATCCAAATCTAAAATCCAAAATCGCTTTATCCATTCTTGCCGCGCTTCTTCTTGTCCGGCTCCTTTACCGGTTCCGGCGGTTTCGGACGCTCTTCGACGCGGCGCGGGCGTTCTCCGGGTTCGGGTTCCTGCATTTTAGGCACGCGCCGCGGTTCGGGTTTCGGTTCATCGGTTTTGACGGCTTTCTTGGCGTCGTCTGATGAATCATCAGTCGTCGTGGTAACGGCCGTTCCGCCACCGCCGCCCGCACCGGCATCTTCATTGGCTTTGCGAACCTTGGCTTCCATTTCGCCGCAGCGCGATTCCACATCTTTATCCATATGGTCGGGCGCATTCGGGTATTTATCATTGGCTTTGCCGACCATAAATTTATCCATGAAACTAATCCACATCGGTAGCGCCGCCACGCCTCCGGCTTCGCCGTGTCCCAAGGTTTTCTTCTGTCCGGGGTAACCAATCCAGACGCCGCACGAATAGGTCGGGGTGTAACCAATAAACCAGGCATCGGTAAAATCATTCACCGTGCCGGTCTTGCCGCAGATATTTCGTGGACCTAAAACCTTACTGCCGCCAATTGCCGTTGCCGTTCCGCCGGTAACCACGCCGCGCATCAAGACGCGCATCTGTTCGGCAACGTAGGGGGAGATCACTTTCGAGCTTTCAGATTTCCATTCCTGAACCGTATTGCCGTCGGCGTCCGTGACCTTTTCAATCAAATGCGGGTGGACGCGCACCCCGTTATTGGCAAACGCCCCGTAAGCGCTGACCATATCGATGACCGGTTCTTCCGTAGCGCCGAGCGCTGAAGGTAAGACGCGCTTCATGGGGTTCGACAGGCCAAAGCGTTTCACCATATCCGCGCCTTTATCCACACCAACCATGGAAAGCAAACGAACCGCAACGACGTTGACCGATTTTTTCATCGCGTCAGCCAAGGTCAAAGCGCCGCCGCCTGAACCCCCATCATAGTTCACCGGCGACCAACCGGTTGAAGGGTCTGTAAAGGCCGCCGCGCTGACCACATCATTCGGCTTCAAACAATTTTCAATGGCGGTCGCATAGATGAAGGGCTTGAAGGTTGAGCCGGTTTGCCGTTCGGCTTGCGTGGCATTATTAAATTTGC
>JBIOWC010000483.1:0-7549 GCA_044868105.1 Blastocatellia bacterium | reverse complement strand
GTCATGTACTTGAGCGGATCTTCGATGGCAGCTCCGGTTGCTGCAGGCGCCGCCGCGCTCTTATTGCAAACGAAACCCGGTTTATCCGTGAGCTTGGTCAAGGCGCTCTTGATGTATTCTGCACAACCGATTAACGGCGCAAACACCTTCGAGCAAGGGGCTGGGAGAGTCAATATTGACGGCGCGATAAGACTGGCAAAACTGGTCAACACCGCAACTGTTAACGTTGCCGCTCTCGGTGGCAGTATGTTGACCGCCGCCTTGCCCACAACACAAGCCAGCACCATTGCCGGGCAGACCTGTTATTGGGGCAAAGGCGTCATTACCAACCACGTCTTTTTGTACGGTAATGATTTGATGACCAAGTACCATTGGATTTATGACACCTGGACGCCGCTCTTCTATGGTACGTATGCGTCGGGCAACCAGATATATCTAGATACCTTTTATGTGTACAGCACCGTAAGCAAAAGCGCCGGCGTATTGGCGCATAACAGCGCGACACAGCTGGCCAGCGGCTCGTTATTAACCAGTGGCTCGTTATTAGCCGATGGAACCTTAATCGCCGACGGCACTTTAATCGCCGACGGCACTTTAATCGCCGATGGGACTTTAATTGCTGATGGCACTTTAATCGCCGACGGCCATGTGCGCGTCAGTACGATTGTCTACGGTGATAATACGACTTGTATGTTACCTGAATAAGCGAAAATCCAATAAACCTATCAAGCCGAATCATTACGAGTGGGAGGTGATGATTCGGCTTTTTGTTTGTGGGGAAAATTCAATTTGGCAAGTAATTTTCATCTTCCGGTAAGCCTGTCTGGTATGCCGACTGTTTAGCCAGTTGGTCGCAGCGTTCATTTTCGCGATTGCCCGCGTGGGCTTTCACCCAGACGAATTCAACATCGTGCTTTTCGCATATATTGAGTAAGCGTTCCCATAAATCGGGATTGATGGCTTTCTCTTTCTTATTTCGCTTCCAATTATTTTCGCGCCAGCGTTCAGCCCACCCGAGTTTCATCGCATCAACGACATATTTGGAATCCGAATAAAGCCTAACCTGACACGGGCGTTTTAAGCTTTCAAGCGCGACGATGGCGGCCATCAATTCCATACGATTATTGGTCGTCAGTCGAAAGCCACCTGATAACTCTTTGCGATGTCCGTTAAAGAGCATCACCACACCGTAACCCCCGGGTCCGGGATTGCCAATGCAACCGCCATCCGTGTAAATCGTTATCTGTTCCATAAATGTTAAATGCTTATTTTATCTCCTTATCTTGATATGAACTGGTGTAAATATAATTAACCACAGAGGCACCGAGACACTGAGGCAAAAATGAAAAAGCATGTATACCAACTCTTAGGGTTTTAATGTGTTCTCGGTGTCTCGGTGCCTCTGTGGTTATTTTTCTGTTTGCCTTACGGTTTAATGACCGCTTCAATCAATTCGATGCGTTCAACGGGTTTTTCTCCCATGCGTGGCACCGCTTCGATTTTGTCGAGCGTATCGAACCCGCCAATCACTTTGCCAAAGATGGTGTATTTATTGTCAAGATGCGTAGCCGTGCCAAGCATAATAAAAAAAGAGGTACTCCCCGAATCTTCCGCCGCGCCGCGCGCCATGGAAAGCACGCCGCGAATGTGTGGCAACTTGCTGAATTCGGGTTTTAAGTTATGCACCCAACGGTCAGCCGCATGCGTCTTGCTCGTGGCTCGGGTGTAGCCGAATCCGCCTTGAATCACGAAACCCGGCACGACGCGGTGAAACTCCGTGCCGTTATACCAACCGGTTTGCACCAGCTTTAAAAAATTGCGGACGTGTTCGGGCGCTGTGGTCGGGTCCATCTCCAGGGTGATATCGCCGAGACTGGTTCGCAATAAGACTTCACGCCTGAGTTGGTCAACGGTTGCGTCTTTGAAGGGCTCGGTCTTTTTAGGCTCTATCTTAACGCTGAGGATTTTGACCGGCGTGTTGGTTAAATGCGTAGTCTGGTCGGCTTCGACGAGAGAGATTTTTTCGACGACATCAAGGCCTTCATTCACCATGCCGAACGACGAATACTGACCGTCAAATTGATTGATCGGATAGAGCGTGACAAAAAATTGCGCCCCGCCGCTGTTGGCTTTGCCCGGGATACGCGCCGCCGACACCGTGCCGCGCACATGTTTAAGGTCGGTGATTTCATCGGGAACCATATTCAAACCGCCGGTTCCCCAGCGGTCTTTGGGAGTCGCCGGATTTTTCAGTAACGGGTCGCCGCCTTGAATGAAGGCGCGTTCGATGACGCGATGAAATGCCGAGCCGTCAAAATAGCCTTGCCGGGCGAGCTTAATGAAATTCACAACATGTTTCGGCGCTTTGTCGGGGTAGAACTCAAAGCGAAAAGTGCCAAGTTCGGTGGTGACCACGGCTTCAAGATTTGCGGCTTCTTCGGGGGTGATATTTTCGGCTTCGGCTTTGGCGGCCGGCGTTTCACGTTTCTTCTGTTGCGCTATTGATGCGTGCGCCAACAATAACCATACAAGAACAATGAATGCGGATGAACGAAGCAGTTTAATGAATAATGTTGAACAAAAAGAGAAATCCCAGGTTTCGCTTTTCATTTTCAGTTCTCCTTAAACATTTTTGCGAGCAGTTAGATTAGCAACTGTCTAGCAAAGTGCCAACCGAATACGCTGAATCAGGACAACACAAGGTACAGATATAGCGCCAGTATTACGGCGATGATGGCCAGCACGATGAGCGAGAAGGCGGTGACGGCAATAACCAACAGTAAAAACGAGCCGATGACTTCGATGGATTGAAAGAGCTTGCGCTGGCGTTCCTGCAAAGCAACCGCGCCGTCATAAATAGAAATCGCCGTGCCTTCTTCATCTTCTGCCGCCGCTTTTCTGGCTCGCCGGGCTAGCGCTTCGCGATAAAGTTCGCTGCCGCAATAGCCGCACGATGCAACCAGATGATGCGCTTCAAAACGCGCCGGAGCGGCGCAGGTTTTGCAACTGGTCTCTTCCGCTTCGGCAATCCGCCGGCCGACTTGCGGGAGTTTCGGTAGCAGGTTGCTAGCGGTTGCCAGGTAATCCGAAGTCGAATAAAAAGCCAGCGGAAAAGTAATCGTGCCAAGCAGAGTTGAAACAAACAAGGTTACCGGTTTAACCATGACATAATCGCCAAAAAAGCCGATGAGCGACACCGCCAGCCAAATGACTGCAACCCCGAATAGCGAAAAGAAAAGCCATTCTTGCGTATAAAACGATGCGCGTTTCCAGATGCGTTCAGCCTTTTGCAATTGTTCGGCGGCCTGTTGTCTGAGCTTTAATGTCTCGCGATAATCTTCGGGAACCTCGGCGGCTGCGCCGCAACTCGGACATTCGTTTTTGGTTATCGAAACCGGCACCGGGGCGGCGCATTGCTGACATTGAAGCGGCGCAAGACGCTTTAGTCCGTCTCCCTCTTCGACAGGTTTTCTCGGTAAGGGTTTTTGTATTTTAAGCGCAATGCCGGAAATCATCACCGACAACAAATAGATGATGGGTGCGCCCCAGCCTTGCCATCTGTTGAAGCGATAACACCAGTATTTAATCTTCGTCCACAAACTGGCCTGGTAGGCGGGGCGAATGGCCAGGTCAATCAACTGGTTATCGCGGCGTTCTTTTGCGAGCTTTAAAACCGTCTGCCCGTCTTCCGCTTTCACCGTTAAATCCGCCCCCTGCGCGAGCAACACTTTCATCACTTCTGGCGCGTCGGTTTTTGCCTGCGGATTATCTTTATGGTCGCAGCGCACAGTCTGTAACAGTGCGGTTTCGCCAGCCGCATCTTGGTCATTTACCTGTGCACCGTAATCAAGCAGCGCTTTAACAATTTCCGGGTCACCGGCACAGGCGGCGGTCATCAAAGGCGTGAAGCCTTGCGCATAGGTTAAATTGGGATTCGCGCCTTTTTTCAATAACTCAATAACAATCTCTCGACGCTTGCTGTCATGGTCATCAATCAACATCGCCACCGACATGACCAATGCCGTTGAGCCATCCGAGGCGCGCGCGTTGATATTGGCGCCTTTTTTAAGCAGGTACTCTACGCTTGCGAGTTTATTACAACTGACAGCCATAACCAGCGGCGCGCTACCATCTTTATCTTTCGCAGAAATATCGGCGCCGCGCGCCAACAAGGTATCTATGACCTCGAAGCGATCATTGCAAGCGGCATAATGCAGCGCCGTGTAACCGCGTTCATTTTGCTGGTTGGGGTCTGCGCCCGCATCCAGAAGCAGCGTAATCAACTCGAGGTCGCCGTTAATCGCCGCATCCTTAAATTCCATCGGCGCAACCTGAGCATTCTCTTGCAGGTAAATCTTGCGCCGCCTGAGTTCCCGGCGCGCCTCTTCCGGTGAACGTTGTTGTGCTGATGAATGAGTTAAAATTTGGCTGCTTGCCGGCGTGTCTGTGGTTTGCGTGCGACCGACGCCAACAAACACCAAGGCCAGCAAGAAGGTCAGGAAGATGAGAAAAATTGTCGAATGATAGTTAGTCTGAACGTGCCTACCCATTTTAGTACCCATTGGAATAAGGATGAGAGTAGGTAGATTATCAATTGTTGATTGAAGAGCCAAACGCTGCCGAAAAATTCATTTCAAGGGTTCTTTTGCCGATATGGTGTCAATCTGCTGACGATAAAAGAAGGATTCGTTGGGCAGGAAAATAGTTTCTTCGGATTAAGCGGAAAGGGCAGATTAAAAAGGAGATGGTTTGTTCAACTGCTCCGCTGCAATCCGCCCTTTCCGCTTAATCCGAAACTGAGTATTTAGCTCTCTTCAGGCGAAGATGAAGTTGTTTGGCGAGCCTCGGAAATTCTGAAAGCCGCCAGATTATTACCCTGGTTTATCGCTTGGCATTTTGTGTGACCTGTCCGGCCATCACCAGTTCCTGAATCTTTTGCGAAACCGGAATAGCCGCAAATCCATAATTCGACATGACTGCACCGGTATAACCGTTGCCCAAAAACATATCCAGATTTGAACTGATACCGGGAAATCCGCCGCCGTGACCGGCTATCGAAAGCTCTTTATCAATTTGAAACCCGTAGCCGTAATCGGGCGAGTTGAGTTCTGGTTTTGCCGACAGTAATGTTTTGACAAATTCTTGACCAACCAATTTACCTGAACGCAGCGCCACATCGAATTTAAGCAGGTCTTCAACCGTCGAATATCCGCCGCCCGCCGGGCCGCCGCGCATCACATGCTTGAAGATATTATTTGAAAAGCGAATCCCTTCATCGGTGTACTCTTTCTCGTAACCGACTGCGAGATTGGGATTGACCTGGTCGAGTTCATAACAATCAGAATTGGTCATGCCGGCCGGTTTGTAAATATTTTCGCGAATGTAATCAAAATAGCTCTGCCCGCTAACTTTTTCGATGACTTTGCCGAGGACGAGCATACCGGTGTTGCTGTAGCTCCATTTAGTGCCCGGTTCAAATTGCAATTTTTCACCTTCACCCAGCTTCATCATGTCGTCAACGGTGCGATAATTTTCACGTGATGAGTCAAAGAATTTCTGATTGAAGTAACTGCCTAAACCTGAGGTATGGCTGAGCAGGTGTTTGATTTTAATCTTTTGCGCGGATTCTTTATCAGGAAATTCCGGAAGGAATTTTGCCAGCGAGTCATCGAATGAGAGTTTCCCGCGTTCTACCAATTGAGCGATGGCAACCGAGGTGAACATTTTATTCATTGAACCGAGGTTGAACTTGGTATCAATGCGATTGGGCACGTTGAAATCTTTATTAGCTATGCCAACGACTTTTCGATAAAACGGTTTTCCATCTTTAGCAACCAGCACGGTACCTGAAAACAGGTCGGCAGCGGCCAACTTTTGAAGATAAGCGTCCAACTCTTTGGCAATCTCTTCATTCGACAATTTCTTGGTCAGGCGGGCGCTGGGCGGAACCTGCGATTTCATCAGTACCACATTTGCGATGCGGTATGGCGCTTCCGGCTCAACTCGAACCGCAAGAACTGTCCAGCCGGACAGCTTATTTTTTAAATAGACTACTACGACATTGGGTTTTGTTTCTCTGACACTATGAAATTCCAACCCCCGTGACCAATCATTAACCTCTGAGATAAATCCCAAATGCCTTTCCATCGGTATTTTCAAAAATTGCGGCGCGTAATTTTCCGTTACATACTTTTGCGCCTCGGCGCGGTTGCCGGTGCTAATCACGCGCGCCAATTCAATGACGCGCCGCACGGCCGGAGAATCAGTGGCCGCAGGCGGTTGTGTTTGTTGCGCCCTCCCGAACTGTGACAAAAGCGATAGAGTAATGAGTAACGACAATATAACTGATGAATATTTTTTCATGGATAGAACTCCTTTTTCGTTATTCTTAAATTGCATTTGTACGACCTATTTTATTCGTTCGCCGGGTAGATTAACGCCCGTTTTAATTATTTGTTTTATGGATTATCATGATAACCCTTATTCACGTTATGAATTTACAAAGCATAGATTTGAATTTGTTGCTGGTCTTTGAGGCGCTCATGGACGAGCGCAATGTGACACGCGCCGCCAAGCGCGTGGGCCTCAGTCAACCGGCAATGAGCAACGCCCTGACGAGGTTGCGAAGAACCTTTGATGACCAACTGTTAGTCAAAACACCAGTAGGCATGGTGCCAACGCCGACCGCCCAAACGCTCATTGAACCCGTTCATGCCGCGCTTACTCAACTGCGTTCGGCCTTTGAAACCAAACGCGCTTTCGACCCTGAGAAATCCAACCGGTCGTTTCATCTGCTGGCAAACGATTATGTTGAAATCACCTTGTTGATGCGCTTGCTCAGAACACTGCGCACCCGCGCCAAAGGTATCAAGCTGCGCTTTCATCGCCCGCGCAATCTCTTTGAACCGCCCACCGCTGCGGAACTGACTGAATCCTTCGACCTGGCAATCAGTCTCTCACCCAATCCGCTGGCGTTGGATGCCAGTGTGCGCTCGGAATTACTTTGGGAAGAAGGGAACGTTTGCATTGCCAGCCAATCGCATCCGTTTATCCGCAACAAGCTAACGCTGAAGCAATATGCCGAGGCCGAACACCTGGCGGTCTTTTATAAACAACAAGGGCAAGGGGTGATTGATACGCTGCTGGCGCAGAAAGGTTATGCGCGGCGAGCGGTTTTACACGTGCCGCATTTTATAACCGTTCTCTTTGCCGTTTCTGAAACCGATTTGATTGCCACCGTGCCGGAAAGTTTGGCGAAGAAATTCAGTAAACAACTTAAACTGCAGGTGCTGCCGTTACCGATTACGCTGCCGCCGTTTCGTTTGACGCTGCTGTGGCACGAACGCTTTCATAACGACTTTGCCCATCAATGGCTACGTAATCTGCTGATTGAACATGGTAAATAAAGTTCAAGGCGGCTTGTGAAAATTGACTTTGCCGGGTTGCTCACGCATGATTGCGCTTCTTGAACACTTCACCGAAAGGTTAATCAAATTTGGAGGACTGACCGATGAGCCTTGACCGCCGCGACTTTATGAAGCTGAGTGCC
>JBIOWC010000482.1:0-2791 GCA_044868105.1 Blastocatellia bacterium | reverse complement strand
ATTAAAACTTTTTTCAAAAGCCCATTGTCTTATCCCCCGTATAAAGTAGCCAACCAGATTAGGCGAGGTTGGCAAAGCGATTGAGAAATGGCTTATCGAATATATGAATGATCTATAAAAGCGAGGTTTAGCATGAACGTATTTAAGAAACATATCACAACCACGATCAACGCGATTCTCATGACCACGGCGCTGATTAGCGCCGGCGCCCTAGAGGTCAATGCAAAAAAATTTGACCGGGGATATTTAAATCCCGGACGGTCCGCAAAAACCCGACCCGCTTCCTCTACATTTATCGGTTCGGCCAATAGCGGAATTTGGAAAACCACCAATTTAGGCGCCGCCGCCGTGCCCGGCCAGAGTGTAAATGTCGCCGGCAATGGTTACGGACAAAACCATTTCGGCAGAGGAAACCGTCAACAAGGCTTTGTCAGCGGCGTTTATCGTGACCTGCCCAGTCGTCAATCCTCACTCTTACCCTACATCGAACAAGGCAATCTCTACCGTTAGTTCACCGCGCAATTCGATTAAACAATGACGCGCGCCTGCTCTGAGGCATTTCGGGGTGTCGTGTCTGCAAATTCAGATGTACGCGCTTTCACGGCGCCGGCTGAGGAATGGTGTATCTGAATCTTTAGAATGCGAAGGAGACTTATCATGAACAGCTTCCAGAACTATTTGTTTAGCGCTACGCAGCGCGTCGAAAAAATATTTTCAACTCAACGCACACTTTTCAGCTCAGGACTGGTTGGCGCCTTCTTCATCCTGACGGCGCAACTTTGCGCGGCGCAACCTATCAATATGAATCCGCCGCAGGGGACGATAGAAACCTTTACGGTTCGCTTCAATGATTTGAATCGTCCGGTTTCGTTGTATGTTCCGACCGGCTACCAGGCAGGGACTGCAGTACCACTGTTATTTGCCATGCATGGCGGGAGCGGCGACGCCTCGAAGATGTATGACCCCGAAACTCGCATTATTGAATATGCAGAAGCCCAGGGCTTCATTGCGGTCTTTCCGAATGGCTTGCCCAAACCGGGGGCGCCGGCCGGCAGCACCAACTTTTACTGGTCAGACCCGATTAATATTCCCTACGTCAATCACCTGATGGATTTGCTGATCGCCAACTACACGATTGATAGCCGGAGAATTTACTTCGTCGGCTTTTCAGGCGGCGCAAAACTCATCTATGGATTGGTGGCCGACCCCGGCATCTCTGCGCGCATCGCTGCCATCGCGACCGTCGCGGGTGAAATGGGTGGCAAACAAATTGAACCGCCAACCTCGCCCTGGGAAATTATCGACCCGATAGTATCGGGTGGCGTGCCGATGTCGGCGTTGTTGTTGCAAGGCGGGGAAGATAAACATATGCCTGAAAATGGCGGCTTTGATGATGATTTCGAGAGAGTCGTGTCGTCGTTTCAAATTAAAGTAGATGTGTGGCGACTGTTCATAGGGGCTCAACGAAACGGCACCCTGATCACGCCAGTCGAGGCGCCGCCGCGCGTCGAAGCGCTGCAATATGTTAATGCTGCAAGCGGTAACACAGTTGTTTCTATGGTTGACCCGGTACTGGCGCATCGCTGGCCCGATTGGAATTTCATGGGCGTTATCTGGGATTTTTTTGAGCGCGTGCCGGTTCGCATGACTTGCCCGACAATAACCCTGAATCCAACTTCGCTACCGCGAGGCAATGTGGGTTCAATCTACACCCAGGCGATTACCGCTTCACCGGCCGGAGGAAATTACACCTACGCCGTAACCTCTGGCACCCTACCGACCGGTTTATCACTTTCACCCAATGGCCTATTGAGCGGCACACCGACCGCTAATGGCACTTTCAACTTCACAATTCGAGCGACTAACGCCAACGGCTGTGCAGGCAGTTTCAACTACGCCATCAGAATCAGGAACAATTAAATCAAGGCCTTCAGTTAAGCCGAAAAGCGCAGGTCAACTTCAAGTAGTCCGCGCACCTGGGTTTTCGATCTTAGCTGAAGGCGATTAAGACCTCACACACTTTTACACACGACAAGAAAGCAACCACAGCTTTTTATCAGCATAACTTTATTTAAAAGTCGCGCCGTGGGCGCAACCAAGAAGGAGAGACCCAAATGAAACGCTTTGAAAAGTATATGCCCAAAGATTCAACTTTAACGAAATCTTTAACCAAAAATGCCAGAGGCTTTACGTTGATTGAATTACTCGTCGCCCTCACCATCATCGCGGTGCTCATCGCCTTGCTGCTTCCCGTCATTCAACGAAAACGCGAAGCTGAAGCCGCCGCCATCGCCACACGCACGATGCAACAATTGGGCGTTGCGGCTAATTATTACCGCCAGCAGGTTGGTGAATATCCGGCTACGCTACCCCAACTCGTACAATTTATTACTTTGCATCCGGCTCCTGGCATCGTCATAGACCCCCAGGATTTATCGGGTAACACCTATGTCTTTGACATTGTTGAAGCCGACCAGAGTCATTGCCACATTGAAGGCGAACCCGCCTTCCCAGGCATTACCGGGTCGCTGACCGTGAGCCTGCAAATAACGCTTGAGAACACGATGATTTCGAGTTTTCAAACGCCGGGGGCCGACGCCGCCCGGGAACGCATGTTCAATAATCTGCGCACCAAAGCGGCCGCGACGGCGGTTCAGTTGCTCAATAGAGGATTCTTCTTTGACATACCCGCCGAAGTCCGTGTGCGCGCCTTCGTTGATGAAGCGATGGCCTCACCAGATTGGATTTTCAACGAAACGGTGATGGACGCGGATGGCAACGGAAAGCTTAC
>JBIOWC010000481.1:0-2182 GCA_044868105.1 Blastocatellia bacterium | reverse complement strand
AGCTACGCAGGAGTTGGTTGTCCCTAAGTCAATTCCTATCACCTTACCCATAACGGACTCCTCTTATTTCTCTTGATTTTCTCTGGAGAACTACGCCGGGGGTCAATCTATTTACTTAGGGGCTGTTAAGTAATGGTTGCGGATTGCGGATAATGTTTCGCGAATAGATTAAAACATGAATCGAAATCGGAAGGAATAGTTAAATTTTAACTATTCCTTCCCCTGAAAATTACTCTTCGGCAGCGGCAACTTTAACTTGCGATGCGCGCAGTAACTGGTTACCGAGCTTATAGCCTTTTTGAAATTCTGCGAGAATCGTATTCGCTTCGTGGTCAGCGGTCTGCTCAATGGTGACGGCTTCGTGCAGATGCGGGTCAAAGATTTGTCCAACCGCTTCAATCGCCTGAATCCCGAATTTTGCCAGGGTATCTTTGAACTGTTTGTAAATTAATTCGACACCCTGGCGAAAGGCGGTGCCCTCATCGGTGTTGGCCGTGCTCACCATGGCGCGCTCAAAGTTATCGAGCACCGATAACATTTCCAACAAGACTTCCCGCCGACCATGTTGATAAAACTCGGAACGTTCGCGGTCTATGCGCTTGCGGTAGTTATCAAACTCCGCTTGTTTGCGTTGCAATTGGTCGGTAAGCGAGGCAATCTCTTTTTGCAGGCTTTCTAATTGTTTGGTCTGCTCTTCGACCTGCGTTTGCAAAGCCGTCCAGGCAAGATCATACCCTTCTTTCAAATCCTTTGCTTTAGGCTTTTGCTTACCCTCCGCTTTAGCCAACTCGTCATCGTCATAATCGCTTATAATTTCGATGGAAATATCTTCGTCTTCGGTTTTCTTTTTGTCTTTGCTCATTTCCGTTTATAAAAATTCCCTTTTTAATTTAGTAAAAATAATAAATCCAACTAACGATTTTCATGTAAGACTCGCCCGAACAGGTTCGCAATATAGGTGACAATACTGACCAATCGGTCATAATCCACGCGCGTCGGGCCGACCACGCCAATGCTTCCGCTCGCCATTCCGTTGCCATAGAAACAGGGCGAAGCGATGACGGCACAATCCGGTAAATCCAAGCCGTTTTCGCTGCCGATACGCACCCCCACTACATCTTGCCGCGCATTTTCAATGCAGCCGTTGAGGATTTTAATCATGCGACTTTTTTGCTCGAACATCTTGAAGAGCGCGCGCATCCGTTCGGTATCCGCAAAATCCGGCTTGGTGATGATGTTTGAAGCCCCTTCGATAAAAACATCGGGTTGGTCGCCGTCTTGCAAACTTTGGCTGCAAAGCAAGACCGCGTTCTTCAGCAACCGGTCATAAAGCGCTTTCTCTTCGGTTAACCGCTGCAATAACTCATCGCGGATTTCGGTGAGTGACCAGCCGCGAAAATTTTCAATCAGATAGCGCGCCGTGGTGTTCAAATCGGTTTGCGAAAGATCTTCATCTACGCGAATCACCCGGTCTTGCACGCGTCCCAAACCGGAAGCGGTAATGACCAGCACGCGCAAATCCGTTAGCTTGACAAATTCGATATGGTGCAAGCGGTCTTGTGAAATTGATGGCGGAACAACAATGCCAACGTTATCGGATAACTCGGAAAGCAATTGGCTGGTACGCTCCATCATCCGTTCGGGATTTTCACGGGCTTCCTGATCCAACAGTTCATGATGAATTAAAGCGGTTTCCGATTCCGAAAGCTTCGACGAACTCATCAAATGGTCAACATAATAGCGATAACCTTTCTCAGTCGGTACGCGCCCGGCTGAGGTATGCGGATGAGTCAGAAAGCCTTCTTCTTCAAGTTCGGCGCAGAGATTGCGCATGGTAGCGGATGAAAGCCGCTCACTCGATTGTTTGGCGAGCGCAAAAGAGCCGACGGGCTGCCCTGTGGTGACGTGCGCCTTCACAATAGCCGCCAGTATCTCTTTTTTGCGTTCATCGAAATTAAATCCGCTTTTTCTCATGTGCCAATCAGGATAGGGATGGAGCCTTTAGAAATCCAAACTTAAAGTAGCATCAAGGATTAAGTGTGTCAATGATTCTGACTTGCTGCTGTGCGGGGAAGCGGAGGGAGATTAAAAGAGGCTATTTTAACCTCATTCCAAAGCCGATTTACGAATTAATAAGCTCTCTAATTCATGTTCAAGTTCCGCCAGTTTGGCTTCACGCGAA
>JBIOWC010000480.1:0-4563 GCA_044868105.1 Blastocatellia bacterium | reverse complement strand
AGCGTTCCGACTTTCTTCAACTCCGTCCTCAGCACGCAGTCCTTGACGCTTATGAAAGATTTTCGCAAAGCCGTTACCGATGACCGCGTTTATGTTTTTGATGGGGCCATCGGCACCATGATTTATTCGCGTGGCGTTTATATCAACAAATGCTATGACGAATTGAACCTCACGCAAACCGATTTGATTCTCGCCATTCACCGCGAATATGTAAAAGCGGGGGCGGACATTATTGAAACCAACACCTTTGGCGCAACCCGTCTCAAGTTGCAACATTACGGACTCGAAGACAAAATCCGCGAAATCAACCTGGCGGGCGTCAGCCTGGCGCGCGAAGCCGCAGGTGAACGCGCTTTCGTCGCCGGCGCCATCGGCCCGCTCGGCATTCGCATTGAACCCTACGGGCCGACCTCTGCCGAAGAAGCCCAGGCGCTATTTCGCGAACAGGCGAGCGCCTTGCTTGAAGGCGGCGTTGATTTATTCGTCATTGAAACCTTTTCCGATGTTGCTGAAATTCAACAGGCCATCAAAGCCGTGCGGTCGATTTCCGATTTGCCTATCGTCGCTCAGATGACCATTCAAAACGACGGCAACACCAGTTACGGCACGTCGCCTGAACTCTTCACCAAACGCCTGGATGAATGGGGCGCCGATGTCATTGGCTTGAATTGTTCGGTCGGTCCGCACGCGATGCTGAACGCCTTAGAGAAGATGCGCGAAGTCACCAACCGTAAACTTTCCGCGCAACCCAACGGCGGATTGCCGCGCTCCTTTGAAGGACGACTGATATACATGGCTTCGCCCGATTATATGGCGAAATATGCGAAACGCTTGATTCAATCGGGCGCCAAATTCATTGGCGGTTGTTGCGGCACCACCCCGAAACACATTAAGGAGATTGCGAATGCCGTGGCCGCCATGTCGCCCGGACGCACGACCGTGCACCGGCTCGCCCAGGAAGATAAACCCGCGCATATTCAAGTCACGCGGCGCGTCGAAAAATCGCGGTTTGCCCGAAGCATCTGCGAAGGCAAATTCGTCACCTCGGTTGAAATCGTCCCACCGAAGGGGAGCGACCCGACGAAGATGTTAGAGAGCGTTCAGCTTTTGAAAGACGCCGGCGTAGATGCCGTCAACGTGCCCGACGGACCGCGCGCCCAATCGCGCATGGGGGCGTTGGCGGTTTCGACCTTGATTGAGCAGCGCGTCGGCATCGAAGCGGTGGTGCATTATTGTTGCCGCGATAGAAATCTGCTCGGCATGACGAGCGACCTGCTGGGGGCCGCCGGACTTGGACTGAGGAACTTTTTAATCATCACCGGCGACCCGCCGAAGATGGGACCTTACCCGGAAGCGACTGCCGTATTCGATATTGATTCCATTGGCCTCGTGAATATGGTCAATCGCCTCAATCACGGCCTGGATATTGGCGGGAACCCGATTGGCATCCCGACATCGTTTTATGTCGGCGTGGGCGTAAACCCCTGCGCCGTGGATTTGGATTACGAACTCCGGCGTTTTGAATGGAAGGTTGAAGCGGGCGCCGAATATGCCATCACGCAACCGACCTTTGATGTCGAACAACTCAAGATCTTCTTAAAGCGCATCGAGCATTTACATATTCCGGTGATTGCCGGCATCTGGCCCCTGGTGAGTTATCGCAACGCCGAATTTTTAGCCAACGAAGTTCCGGGCGTCGTGGTGCCCGAAGCGATTTTAAAACGCATGAGCAAAGTTACCGATAAAGATGCGGCGCGTGAAGAAGGGTTGGCGATTGCCCGCGAAACCTTGACGGAGGTACGCCACCTCGTGCAAGGCGTGCAGGTCTCGGCGCCTTTCGGCAACGTGCGTTATGCGCTTGATGTATTTTCGGTGTTGTAGATGTCAGAGGTTAGCAGCAAACTAAAGTTGTGATGCCGTGGTTAAGCAAGAAAAAGCAAGAAGAACCAATTGGTCAACAAGGGCTGATTCTTCCCGAAATCAAAAACATCGTTAGTATTGATTTGGGTGACGGTGAATTACCGGCGAATATTGAAGATTGCGCCATATGCTGTGATGTTGATATTGGTATAAAAGGCAAAGAAGGGGCAGATATTTTTCAAGTGACTATTGTTACGCCCAAGTTTTTAGCTCATGACGTTCGAGAAGAAGGCTATCGGTGGGGAAAAGGTTATTTGATAGTTGATTCTTTTTCTTGGGAAGCAGTTGAGCGCGCGCTTGAGCAGTTGTTATCGCAGTCTAGCGGGAGCAGTTGGATCGAAGTAGCCAAAAAATTAAACAAAGTGCTTGATTGGGAATTTGCGAACCTGGAAGAGTAGAATGATCAATCAACATCTGATAGCTAGCAGCTAGTCTGGAGCTTTATGAAACAACGATTTTTGACAAGCTTATTTTTATTCGCGCTTTTAAGTTTTTCGTCTTCGGCTTACGGGCAGGAATCGGTGACCATCAAACAGTTGCAAGGCTATCTCGATAAAATCGGCCTAAAGTATGTCACGCATCCGCAAAATGAGAACGCTTTGGTGGTCACCACGCGGGAGAATGAGGCGGCTGAACGGCTCGACCTTTACGTTGAGATACGCAAAGACCTGACGGTGATTTTAACCGTCTATGCGAAATCCAAAGGCCGCTATTTCAACCTCGCGCGGGTTGCCGATAAGGAGAAACTTTTTCAGAAATTGCTCGAAGAGAACTACGCCGGCTTTACGACCTTTTTCGTTGACCGGCAAGGCGACATCGGCACGCGATTTACCTTCACCACGGAAAACGGTGTGGGTTATGAAGCATTCAACGCGGCCATCAATGAGGTGTTGCGCATCGCCGATCAATTTACGCCGAAGATGGAAACCTTTATGCAAAAACCCGAAGTCGAAAAGCCCGATAAAGATAAACAGCCGAAAGAGACCCCGAAGACAAAAAATTAGTTTGACTGACAGCCACACGCACGTTGTCCCGGGTGCGACAAATCATTAGGACTATGAGGGAATTGTGATGAACAGGAAAATGATTTACGCGATGCTGTTTGCGCTCACCTTTTTGATTGGTCAAGCAGCCGCGCAGACAGAAACTCAACCGACCCAAACGGAAAAACCGAAACCGAAACCGGCGCCGCCCAAACCGAAAAACCTGATGGATCAGGTCAGAGAGCATCTCGGAAAAACCGGCGCCAGCGTAGATGAATCGAAGAGCAGCCCGGTGATGGTGGTGTCAAATTACATTGACCCCAAAACCAATATCAAAACCAACATCGTCATTTTGCAGAGCAAGAATAAAAGCTTGCTCAGTTTTTATATCTATAATTTCGGCAACGTCAAAGATATTTCTAATAAAGCCGAGGTCTATCGTTACCTGCTCTTGGCCAACGATAAAATTTCCATCGGCACCTTCTTTGTTGATGATGAAGACGACATTGGCTACAAGTACATCATCAATACGGGCACCTTTATCAGCAAACCGACCTTCGATACGATCTATCTTTCAATGCTGGCAACCGAACGCGAACATAAACCGCAGATTCGCAAATTGCTCGGTCTTGAACCCGACAAACCCATAGACCCCAAGAAAGCCGCTACCGAAGATAAACCGCCGGAGGAAGTGAAGAATATAAATGTGAGAAGGCAAAAGTAGAGCGAACCGCTCGACAACTTTTTGCTGAATTGCGGGGCTGCAAAAATGCTTGATGTTATGAAGGACGAGCGACTGACATGACCGGACGAAGATTTATAATAAGTTTACTAACGACGCCTCTGATGGCTGGCATTGTCCTGTTTTCGGCGAGTGTATTTCGCGGTGAGCGGAGTTGGGTGATTGATTCATCATCGCCGATTTTGCGATTTTTTCTCTTGGCGCTTATCGCCGAACTCTCGGTTGCCGTTCCTTGTTTGACGTTGATGCGTTATCGCGGGGTGAGATTACTGACGGCGTCGGTTTCAGGCGGCAGCTTGGCGGGACTCTTGACGGCACTGGTGGCGCCGCTTTTGGGTTTCGGATTTTCCGTCAATGCCTCCTTTCTATTTTTAATCGTTGGCGCGCTCGCCGGGGTGATCTTCTGGTTTACGGCTTTCTGGAAATCGGGCTATGAAGTTCAGGAGGTTGATTGATTATGTTCGGGGTAGCCAGTAGCCGGTAGTGAGGTGCGAAAGATGGATGTAGGAAAAACTCTATTGGGTACACTAGCCGCTTCATTGGTAGCAACTGCGATGTTATCAATTGCGGCAGCAATCTACCTGGCAGGCTTTAGCACCAGCACAGAAATGTTGCCGGAAGATGTTTTGTTCCTTGCGCCGATGATTTTCGTTGTCGTCTTTTTCTCAGGTAGTTGGTCAGGAATATTCTTTACCTACCTGCTGCGGCTAACACGCTTGAGCGATTTACAGGCTTCTAGCTGGGCCGGATTTGGAAACGGATTGATTTGGTGTCTGATTGCCAATGGACTCGTAAAATTTGAAAGCGTTCACTACTTCCTACCCTTTTGCCTTGCAGGGTTCTTAGCAGGCTTAACCTATTGGTCTATGGTTTACCGCAACAGAGATGAAATCACTTCGCTGACTTGGCACATATCTA
>JBIOWC010000479.1:0-7602 GCA_044868105.1 Blastocatellia bacterium | reverse complement strand
GCTTTTATCAAGATTTAGAGTCCGCCATGAGTCGGTCACTAACGCCCCTCGGGGCCTGGTTGCCATTGTCCTGGCGATGCTGATTAGCGTCATGGCCTGCAAGCAATCCGGCGAACTGAAAGATGGGTCAGCGGAGCCAGCCATAAAAGCCAATCCAACTCAACCGGGCGAGGGGCAATGGCAAGTGGCAACCGCCGAGCGCGTGACCCTCACCGTGATTGCACCCGGAGCGCGAAGCGTTAAGCTGCTCTATCGCCCGATTGTTGCCGAAGGCCGTCATGTGGTACTCAAAACCCTGAATGAACCCTCAGACCCGAACACAAAAAATTTTTCTACTGAATTGAAAACCGCGCCCGATTTTGCCGGTCATATATGGGCTGAAGTTACTTACCCTGACGGGACGAAAAAGAAGACCGAGCCTATTGCACTGATAACCGAGGCAACTCTCAACTCGCAATCGGGACAAATCCCTTTAGATAGCATCGGCAGTTCGGTAGGAACCGACGAGTCAGAACGTTCGGATAAATTGACGGGCGGCAAAATCGAGCAGGCGGCGCTTCAGGAAGGGCAGCCCAGAATCTGGATTACGGTGAATGTTCCGGCCTTCCAATTGACGCTCTGGCAAAATGGCAAAGAGGTTAAGAGTTATCAAATCGGCGTCGGCCGCAAGAAGTTTCCCATGCAAATCGGTGAACGGAAGGCAACGCAAATCATCTGGAACCCGGAATGGGTGCCGCCCGACAGCTCCTGGGTGCTCGATTCTGAAGATGTTGAACCGGGCGAACGCATAGAGGCTGACGACCCGCGTAATCCGCTCGGCAAAATTAAGATACCGCTTGGCGGCGGCTACCTGATTCATCAAGCCGCCAAGCCTTCGGATATCGGCCACCTCGTTTCACATGGCTGCATTCGTATGCTTGCCGATGACCTTTTTGACCTGGCTGAAAAAATTGTCACGGCGCGCAAATTGCCCGTATCCATAGAACAGATTGAGCACGCCAAAGCGACCTCGGATCGCCTGGCTGTAAAACTCGATCCGCCGCTCTGGGTAGACATTAACTACGACACACAGGTGGTTGAAAGCGGTCTTCTTTACCTCTATCCGGACGTTTACAGTCGTGACGCCAATGCCCTGGAGAGTTTGCGCGCCGAACTGCAAAGCAACCGGGTTGAGGTGACCGGCCTCGACTCGCAAGTGCTCAAGCAGATGATTGAACGGGTAAGCGCGAAAGAAAAATTCGTCGTCAGTATAGGTGATATCAAAGCTGACCGCGGGCTGGTTGCCGGACAGAATCAACCGCTGACAAATCATTCAATTGAAAACAAACCGGCAGTGAAAAAAGCGCGGCATTCGTCCACCTGAAGGCGTTTCAGGTGCGGGCTAGTTATCCAATTTCGGAGGTGAATGATGAATAATGAGATAAGCAGATTTTTTAACAAAATAGCGAAGAAAGAGCGTAAATTGACTCTGCCTGAAATCGCCTTGATTGGCGGCACACGCGCCGTTCTTGGCGCCGGTGCAGGGCTGCTGCTCGCCGATAAGCTCAAAGGCAATCCGCGGCGGGCCGTCGGGTTGACGCTCTTTCTGGTCGGCGCTTTGAGCACCATCCCAATCGTCAAGAATTTGATTGCGAAAAGTAAATGATCGCTTGAGCTTTTGGGGTTGTGAAACGGCCTGAGGTTTAAGGAACCGTCCGATGAATGATGCACATCGCGCCAGACAATCAACGCTTGGCCTGGCGGCCATTGTTTTACTGTGCTTTTTTCTGCCCTGGGTGCAGTTGAGTTGTGTAGGCATAAGAGATTCGGTCAGCGGGTTTGATCTGGCGCGTGAAGGCGATCAGGCGCTGTGGTTTATCCCGTTATTTATGCTGCTGATTTTGCTGCTTGGCCTAACGCGCCTGATCTGGGAAAAGACGCCGGCGCTTTTTGCATTAGCCGGTACGGTTGGCGGCGGCCTTGCGACCTACTTGATGTACACCGAGCGATTAAAATTGAATGATGCGCCGCGACTTATCGCGACGCAGTGGACAGCATTTTTCTGGCTCGGGGTTCTGACATCGCTAGGCCTGGTCGCAAGCGCTTTCTGGTTTTATAGCAGGCGAAGCAGAGCGCCATAGAGATAGGGCGTTAACTTACCCTCTATAAAAAAGCAACAAGCTCTCTACATTAAAAAGCGACAGATCAGGCAAAAGCTTGCTGTTTAGTGATAACCCCGAGCTGTCTCAATTCCGTCAGGTATTTGTTCTCTATTTTTACACTCTGGTTGAAGACCGTACGTATAAAGAAAAAGAACACAGGTCATACGATGAGCGCGGGCGTTTCGGCTTAGAATAAGGAAGATGACCGAAGTTAGGCGCTAAGCTTACCTGGTGATAAGGGACGCTTGATGGCGAGCACGGCTAACCGTCTACCCTGAGCAACCTAATTAACTTTCATCACGCCCATGAATTTCAGCGGGCGGACAGGTCGCTTCGACGGCGGTGAACGGCTCAAGAATTTTGTAAGTGTGCCGAGACCCCTTGGGAATGACCCAGGAATCACCCGGCTCAAGCAAAATGGTCTGCCCCTCAAGGTACAATTCAGCTCGTCCTTTTATAACATAGCCGATGGTTTCATAATCGCGCTGCGATTCGGGTTTGCTCTCGTCAGGCTGCTCATCTTCCCATAATCGCATAGACATCTTTAATCCGGCGGCCAAATATTTTTGACCCGCAGCCCCATGTGGCGAAAACTTGGAACTGACTTTCGTGACGCTGGTATCTCCCATGTGACCTCCTTAGCGCTGTATCTTACTCACTCGCGTCACCGTATTAGAGCGACGAGTGACGAATACAGCCTTTTCTTGTCTGATGATGTGACACATCTTTCCAGAGTATTTCCTGCAAAAGAGATGCCATCAGTGAAGGGAAATACCCTATTTCGCTGCACCTATTGAATACAAACCGGTCTTGCCCGATGTTCGGCTAGGCCAAAGAACCAGCCGCGTTGCGTTAGCCTTTTGTCGCTCTTATAATTCAGATATCTTTTATCGCTGAAAGGTCGGACTGAATGCTACAACTTAAAGGAATTATGCCCCCGCTCGCTACTCCTTTCGATGCGGATGGCCATCTCGATTTATCCAGCCTGAGTGAAAATGTCTCGCGCTACAATGATACGAGGCTTGCCGGTTACGTCGCTTTAGGCTCCAACGGTGAAGCCGTACATCTCACCACAACAGAACGCGCCGAGGTCATTGCCACCATTAAACGGGCGGCCGCCGCGCGTCATACCATCATTGCCGGTATCAATGAATTTTCCCCGCGCGCCGCGCTTGCCGCCATTGGCGCGGCCGCCGACGGAGGCGCGGATGTGGCGCTCGTTGTCACACCATATTTTTACAAAGGCGCGATGACCCAAACGGTGCTGGCGAATTATTTTCAAGTGGTGGCTGACGCTTCTTTGCTTCCGTTGATGATTTACAATGTCCCGCAAAACACCGGTGTGGTGATTGACCCGAAAACCGTTGCGGCGCTTGCGGCGCACGAAAATATCATTGGCCTAAAAGACAGCTCGGGCAATATGGGGGCGATGGTTGAAACGCTTCGTGTGGTTCCCGGTGATTTTGCCGTCTTTGTCGGCAACGGCGGCATTCTCTATCCCAGTCTGGCGATGGGCGCGGCGGGTGCGGTGCTTGCGGTTGCCAACCTGGCGCCCGACGTATGCGTAGATATATTTGACGCGGTCGGGACAGGCAACCAGGAAGGCGCCAAAGAATTACAAAAGCGTCTGGCTCCGGTTTCACAAATCGTCACCGCCGGACTGGGGGTTGCAGGACTCAAAGCGGCGCTCAACTTAATTGGCTATCGCGGCGGCCTCCCTTGTCCGCCGCTGATGAGCCTCAGTGAAAGCGATCTAGATAAGGTAAAATCAACCTTGCGGGAATCAGGATTGTTTCCTGAGGTGGAATAAACAGAAGCAGAAGGCGATTAAAGATAGCCGAAAGAAGAATTTAAAAAGTTCTCAAGTAAACGCTGCGAACCCGGCACACACTAAACCAAAGGATTTTGAATGGACGCACTAACCAATGACCCCGATTGCAAAAATCTCGAATCCGCCGCTCACCGAATCAACGATGCTTTGCGGTTTACGGAAATTCCGCGAACCTCAAAACTCTTCACCGATTTTTTATACGATTACGAAAAAGTCTCCCGCTTTTATCCCAACTTCGGCAGAGAGGTTTCGCCGCTTGCCGAGCACGCGAAAGTTGTCGGCGCGCAAACCTTCGACCGTGACCGGGTTGCTGATGCGCTGACCCGCATCAACCAGCGCGCCGGCTCGCCCGAACTCACCTTCAAACATATTGAGCTGTTGCGCAAACCCGGTTCCGTCGCTATTGTCACGGGACAACAAGCCGGACTTTTCACGGGGCCGCTTTACACCATTCACAAAGCGTTGACGGTTATCAAACTCGCCGCCTGTATGCGTGAACAGGGAATTGATGCGGTGCCGGTCTTCTGGATTGCCAGCGAAGACCACGATTACGAAGAGGTCAAATGGACGCGCCTGATTGACGCAGAAGGTCATGTCCGAACCATTGAATACACGCCGGAAAATCATCCGGCTGAAATTCCGGTCGGAAAAGTGACCCTCGATGGCGGCATCAGCAAAAGCATTGATGAATTTTTATCCTATCTGCCGCATTCGGAATTTCTGACGGAAATCGAAAAGGCGTTGCGCGAAAGTTATGCGGCCGGGACGGGCTTTGCCGTGGCTTTTTCAAAACTCATGGCGCGCATCTTCAAAGACTACGGCGTGGTTTTGCTGGACCCCAGCGATGAAGGGTTGAAACAGGTTGCCGCGCCGCTCTACGCCCAAGCAATTGAAAAGACCACGGAGATTGCCGAAGCGCTGGTTGAACGCAGCCAGGCGCTGGTCTCGGCCGGTTATCATGCGCAGGTCAATGTGTCGGAAGAGATGGCGCCGCTCTTTATCATTGATGATGGTCGCCGCGTGGCGATGACGCAGCGCGACGGACGGTTTTTTGTGAAGGGTTCGGATAAATCTTTTGGCGGTGATGAACTCGCGGCGCTCGCTTTGCGCTGTCCGAATTGTTTTAGCCCCAATGTGACGCTAAGACCGGTTGTCCAAGATTATTTATTGCCAACCGCTGCTTACATCGGCGGCCCCGCAGAGCTTGCTTACTTTGCGCAACTGCGCGCCGTTTACGACGTGTTGGAGAGGCCTGCGCCCTGCGTCTTGCCGCGCGCCAGTTTTACCATCGTCGAAGGTCGCCATCAGAAGACCATGGAAAAATATGACCTGCAACTCAGCGATTTTTTTGAAGGATTACATCCGGCGATTACCAAAGTGGTTGAAACCAGCGTTGACCGCAACACCGCGCAGGCTTTTGAAGAGACGGAAAAGCTCTTCAATGAACAACTCAATAAACTTGAAGAGGCGCTCGGTAAAGCCGATGCGACGCTTGCCGATTCGTTGAAAAAATCCCGCGAAAAGATTCTTTATCAAATCGAACACCTGAGGACGCGATTCATTCATGCCAGCGCGCGGCGCGAAGAGACCACTTTCCGCCAGGTCGAACGCGCTTACACGACCCTGATGCCCAATAAAAATTTTCAGGAGCGCGAATTGAATGCGTTCTATTTTCTGGCGCGCTATGGACAAAGCTTGATTGATGATTTGTACCAGGCGGCGGATGTCGGTTTTTCAAATCACCGGTTGATTTACGCCGGCGGCGTGGCTTCACAAGTCGTCAATGCGAAATAATCGAAAAGGGAAATTCATGAAACGAATTTTAATTGTGGTTCTGCTCACCCTCACCTTGCCGGCATTCGCCAGTGCGCAGAAAAAGAAGCCGACCATCGCCAGGCCCGGCAATCCAGCGCCCGCTTCAACAGGCGGCGTTCAAGAGCAATTCAAAAAACTTGAAGAAGATTGGGTGAAAGCGATGATTGCGCGTGATGTGCAGGCGCTCGGTCAAATTCTCGCCGACGATTATTTCATTATTGACCCCGATGGACAGACCAGCGACAAAGCCGAAACCCTTGAAGGTTTTCGGTCCGGCGCCTTCAAATTTGAAGCCATTACCTTCAGCGAATTTAAAGTTCGCTTGTATGGCACAACCGCCGTTGTGACGGGCGGCGAGGTCGTCAAAGGTAACTACAACGGGCAGAGCGTCAGCGGCAGTTATCGGTTCACAGATGTGTTTGCGCGGCGCGGCGCGCGCTGGGTGGCCGTGAGTTCGCAGCTTACCCCTTCGAGCGAAGTGGGTTTAGTCAGAGTGAAAAAATCGGACGGCACAACCGAAGTCACGACGCCATCGGGACTCAAATATATTGACCTGGTCGAAGGCAAAGGCGAGAGCCCAAGAACCGGGCAAATCGTCACTGTGCATTACACCGGCACCTTTGAAGACGGCAAAAAATTCGATAGCTCCGTCGATAGAGGGCAGCCGTATAACCTGCCCATCGGCGTCGGGCGCGTCATCAAAGGCTGGGACGAAGGCGTGATGAGCATGCGCGTCGGCGGCAAACGTCGTTTGATAATCCCTTCACATCTCGCCTATGGCGCAGCCGGCAGGCCTGGCATTCCTCCGAATGCGACCTTGATATTCGAGATCGAACTACTTGGCGTGAAGTGATTTTTGCGAATCCTCTTCAGGAGAGTTCTCATATGAAACGAACAGCTTTGATTCTGGTTTTTCTATGCATCCTTCCGGCTTTCGCGCTCGCTCAAGCGGAAAAAAAATCATCCCCGACCGCCCCAACCAAAGCGGAACAAGCGGTGATGAAATTTGAACAAGAGCGCGTCGAGGCCTTGACGCAAGGCGATCTGGCGAAACTCGAACCACTCCTCGCCGACGATTTAACCTATACCCATTCAAGCGGGCGCGTGGATTCAAAAGAACAATTTTTGGAATCGCTCAAAAACGGCTCGGTCAAGTACGAGTCCATGACGCATAGCAATGTGAAAGTCGCTCTTTATGGCAATACGGCGGTGATGCGCGGCGAAAGCGAATTGAAACTGATATCGGGAGGGCGACCCGTCGCCTTTCGCATTCGCTTTCTCAATGTCTATGTGAAAAAAGCGGGGCGCTGGCAATTGAGCGCCTGGCAATCAACGCGCTTGCCGTAAGTTTCCGGATGTGGGTTATGGCGAGTCACAACCACGAACACGACGACCCTCATCACCATCACGGGCCCAGCCCTGAGAGCAATCGGCGACGGCTCGGTTGGGTGCTGGGGCTCACGGCCGTCTATATGGTTGCCGAAGCGATTGGCGGATGGGCGGCAAATTCACTCACCTTGCTTTCCGACGCCGGGCATATGTTTACGGATGTGGCGGCCTTGGGGCTTGCAATGTTTGCCATGTGGTTTTCGTCGCGCCCGATGACCGCCAGAAAAACTTATGGCTATTATCGTCTGGAAATTCTCGCGGCGCTCGCCAACGGTGTCGCCCTGGTGGTGCTTTCGTTATTGATTTTTTATGAAGCGTGGCAGCGCTTCAAGCAACCCGAAAATGTTCAAGGTCTGGAAGTGATGTTGATTGCCATTGGCGGACTCGTCGTCAACGGCATCAGCGCCTGGGTGTTGCACTCGGCTT
>JBIOWC010000478.1:0-4354 GCA_044868105.1 Blastocatellia bacterium | reverse complement strand
AATATATTTTGAAATTTCATAGTAATACTTAATCAATTCGCCTTTCGTAATGCCGTCTTTTGGGTAATAGACTTTATCGAGATGGCTGAGCGAGATAATGGCCTTGCCAATCTTCAAATCTACGTTTCCCTTTAACTCAGTTGACGAAAACGCCCGTCGCGCGGATAGGGGTTTCTGCGCTTGAGCGGTGATTTTTTTGACCCCGCGTTTGCTTGAGGCTCTTTTCTCTGACTGCTTTTCGTCTGTTATGACGCGTTGGCCTGCGGCATCGGGCAACAAAAGTTCCAGTTGCCAATCCGGTTCGGCGTACTCGTCATTGCCCTTAATCAGCAACCACTGATCTTCGCGACTTGCCAGACGAACGAGATTAAATTCCCCATGTAATTTTTCTCCCTTAAGGCGGAACTTCAATTTACCGGCTTCAAAGGCCGCCAGCGCATCGTCCTCGGCTAGCAGTTCATAAGTCCCGGTATCCCAGATGAGTTGTTCGCCCGCACCATAATTCCCTTCGGGAATGGTGCCTTGAAATTTCAGATATTTGATGGGATGGTCTTCGGTGGTTACGGCCAGACGCTTGACCGTGGGGTCAAGCGAAGGACCTTTGCGAACCGCCCAGGATTTCAAAACCCCGCCCATCTCCAAACGAAAATCGAAGTGCAAATGCGAAGCATGATGCTCCTGCACAACAAACCGCTGATGGTCAGCTTTGGAAAATTCGCCTCGCGGTTCCGGGGTCTGCCGAAAATCTCTTTTTTTGTTGTATAGTTTCAGAGCCATTTTATTCACCTTGTATTTTCAACGTTGCCTCGAAAGCTTTGTAATATCTGCATTCAACCGAACAACAAAATGTTCGGATTCAACTCACTTTCTGAGGTCAGTTATTTACTTGTTTTAATAAATGCAAAATGGATGCCGCGTACGAGGGCCGCTGGCTCATCAGAAGACTGAAAAGTGTGCGCAGGATTTCAAGGCTCGGAGTAGAAAACCCTCAGGCTCAGAGAGCAAAGCCTGTGATGGAAAACCACCGGGCTCAGGTTCAGGGTTTATAGCGGTTTTCAGATGCATGCGACCGCCAAGTTAAACCTAATGGTCACCGGGAGCGCAGACCTGAGCGCTTCCAGTATCAATGATCGCATCAATTTGCAAACCGCTATAGCTTCCCGATGATTCTTTATCGGTCACCATTTATTCACAAAACCCGTAAACCCGTTCAAAAACTTGCTGCCAGGAGGATTGATTGTTAATCTCAAGACTTAGCAACGACAAAACGCGCGACGCTGAAAGGTTATAGCAATCGCCCGTTTTAAGTTGTCATAAAGGCTTTTCAGGGGAGCTTCACCTTAGAGGCTGAGAGTCCCGAGCGGGAGACCCTAAAGACCTGATGCGGATAATGCCGACGCAGGGAGAAAAAGAAGACCTTCGAGCCGTTCCGTCTTCCTTGTAGTCGGGCGGCTTTTTGATTTTAACGATGAACGATGAAGTATGAACGATGAACAATTGCAGCTTTCCTTTTCCCGTTCATCGTTCCGCGTTCATACTTCATCGTTTAGCAAGGTGAGGTAGAAACCATGAGCGACAATGACCAGACAAGTAGTAATGGCAAGGTTCAATTTCCGAAATCGCAGCGCGTTTATGTTCAAGGGTCGCGCGATGATATTCGCGTGCCGTTTCGCGAGATTCAATTAAATCCGACGAGAACCATGAACAACACGCTTGAAGAAAACCCGCCGGTTCGCGTTTATGATTCGACGGGCGCGTGGGGCGACCCAGGCGTCAAAGTCTCTTCGACCGATGGGCTTGCCGCAACCCGTCGCGCCTGGATTATCGAACGCGGCGATGTCGAAGAATACGCCGGGCGCGCCATCCAACCGCAAGATGACGGCTACCTCACCGAAGGCGCACGGGAATACGCCAAACAGAATGCCCGATTTGATGCTTATCCGGGGTTACGGCGCCCGCCGCTTCGCGCCAAAGCAGGTCTTGCGGTTACGCAAATCGCTTATGCGCGGCGCGGCCTTATTACGCCAGAGATGGAATACATCGCCATACGTGAAAACCTCGGCCGACAAGCGGCTTTTGAAGCCGCGCAAAATGGCGACCGCAGTTCGCTCTATTTTCAACACCCGGGCGAGTCGTTCGGCGCCAGCGTCCCGCGCTTTGTCACAGCGGAATTTGTTCGCGATGAAGTCGCCCGCGGTCGCGCTATCATCCCTGCGAACATCAATCATCCCGAATCGGAACCCATGATTATCGGGCGAAATTTTCTCGTGAAGATTAACTCGAACATCGGCAATTCGGCCGTCGCTTCTTCGATTGATGAAGAGGTCGAAAAGATGCGCTGGTCAATCAAATGGGGCGCCGATACGGTGATGGATTTATCTACGGGGAGAAACATTCACGAAACCCGCGAATGGATTATCCGCAATTCGCCGGTGCCGATTGGCACGGTGCCGATTTACCAGGCCTTAGAGAAAGTCACGGGCAAAGCCGAAGACCTGACCTGGGAAATCTATCGCGACACCTTAATTGAACAAGCCGAACAGGGGGTTGATTATTTTACGATTCACGCGGGGGTGCGCTTGCCTTATATTCCGCTGACCGCCCGCCGCACCACCGGTATTGTCTCGCGCGGCGGTTCGATTATGGCAAAGTGGTGTCTGGCGCATCACGAGGAAAGTTTTCTTTATACGCATTTTCGCGAGATCTGCGAAATCATGCGGGCTTACGATGTGTCGTTCAGTTTAGGCGACGGACTGCGACCGGGCTCGATTGCCGATGCCAATGATGAAGCGCAGTTTGCCGAACTCGACACCCTTGGCGAACTGACGAAAATCGCCTGGGAGATGGATTGCCAGGTGATGATTGAAGGTCCCGGTCACGTGCCGCTGCATTTGATTAAAGAGAATGTTGACCGCCAGCTAGCGGTCTGTCACGAAGCGCCGTTTTATACCCTGGGGCCGCTGGTCACGGACATTGCGCCGGGTTATGACCACATCACTTCGGCGATTGGCGCGGCGATGATTGGTTGGTTCGGCACAGCCATGCTCTGTTATGTCACACCCAAGGAGCATCTCGGGCTGCCGAATAAAGATGACGTGCGCGACGGCGTGATTGCTTACAAGATTGCGGCGCACGCCGCCGATTTAGCCAAAGGTCACCCCGGCGCACAATATCAGGACAATGCGCTCTCGAAAGCGCGTTTTGAATTTCGCTGGGAAGACCAGTTCAATCTGGCGCTCGACCCCGAACTGGCGATGGAGTATCACGACGAGACCCTGCCACAGGAGGGCGCTAAAGTCGCGCATTTCTGTTCCATGTGCGGGCCGCATTTCTGTTCGATGAAGATCACCCAGGAGGTCAGAGATTACGCCGCCCAACAACAGGTCAGCGAACTCGTAGCGCTCGAATCCGGTATGCGCGAAAAGAGCGAGGAGTTCAAAAAATCGGGCGCGGAGATTTATGTGAAGGCTTGAGTGAAAGCCGCTTCCTGTAACCTCATTTTCGACTGTTGATTATTCTTTCCGTCTATTCCGTAGACCCTGTTTAGCAGAAGTATGTAAAGGAGCAAGCCCATGTCTTACAAAAACTGCCTGCGGTTTCTCATACTAACTTTACTTGCTTTGATACTGGACGCGCGTATGACGAATGCCTGCTCTTGCGTTCAAATTTCAACTGTTCTTGAGGCATATGAATGGGCTAAGGTCATCGTGATTGCTCAGGCCATTTCCGTTGAAAAGTCAGAACAAGGTGTTGACGGTATCAGTTCAACCAAAATGGTTGTTGAAAAAGTCTTCAAAGGAAACCTGATGGTTGGCGATGAGATGATATTTGCGCAGGGCGGCGGCGGGGATTGTATCTGGACTTTTAGTGAGAAATCTATAAGCCGGCAATTTCTATTTTATCTTTCAACTCAAGAGGAAAAACCCAAACTTTGGTATGCAGGATTTTGTAGCAGATCGCGCCCGTTAGAAGGGGCCGCGGATGATTTGCTGTACCTTGAGAATCTGGCAAAAGTTCGGGGTAGAACGCGTCTTTCGGGGACCCTGGTTTATTTCGATCAATCATCACGTCCCGAAGATGGCGAAGGGGATTTCAAATTCCTGGATGGCAGAAAGGTTCGCATCATCGGCGAGAATCAAACCTATGAGGTGGTGACAAATGCCAGCGGGGTTTACGAAATATACGATTTACCGGCCGGCAAATATACGGTTGAACCGGAAGTCCCAGAGGGTTGGAAGATTGATTTCCCTTCATCTAAAAGCGCTGTTGATGATGTCGATCGCCGGGAGAGGCAATCTAACCTGACGAAGCAACCATTTCAAATCATGTTAGCAACCGGAAAACATGCCTATTT
>JBIOWC010000477.1:0-23245 GCA_044868105.1 Blastocatellia bacterium | reverse complement strand
AAACGCAGAATTGCTACAGGGTTCTTAAGGCAAAAAATTTGCACGCGGGTTTTTACCCTCAACCCTTCAATCGCCCGCCGGCCAAGGATAAATATGGCGCGCTGGCCAGCGCGCCATTGAGTCAAGACAAGGGGCTGGGCTTAGTTTGGGTTCAGTCAAACTTGTAGGCGCGTTTTGCCAGACGATAAGCCAGATCGTGAATCATATCTTCGGCATCGGCGCGGTCTATGATGCCGCGCACCACCAATCCGGCGAGCCAGTTGGCATCCACCCGGCGCGCCAAATCGTGCCGCGCCGGAATCGAAGGAAAGGCCCGCGTATCATCATTGAATCCGACGGTGTTATACAGCCCGGCGGTCTCCATCACATAATCCTTATAGCGTCGCATGCCGTTCAAGCTATCGAAAAACCACCAGGGCGGACCGAGTTTGAGCGCCGGATAATGCCCCGCAAGCGGCGCCAGTTCGCGCGCATAGGTGGACTCATCGAGAGTAAACAAAATGAGTGTGAGTCGCCGGTCATTGCCGAACTTGTCAAGGAGCGGCAGCAGACTGCGCGTATATTCGACAGGGATGGGAATATCGGCCCCCTTGTCGGCGCCAAAGCGCTCAAAGATTGCCGGGTTGTGATTGCGATAAGACCCCGGATGCAGTTGCATCACCAAGCCGTCTTCGATACTCATGCGAGCGTTTTCAATCAACATATGCCCGGTAAACCGCATGGCATCTTCGGCCGTCGCTTCGCCGTGCAGGGCGCGGTGCAAAATGTTGTCGGCTTCGGCTTCCGACAGCGCGACGGTGTAGGGCGTAAGCGCCGCATGATCGGTTGAGGTGGCGCCCAGGGCTTTGAAATAAGCGCGGCGGTCTTCGAGCGCCTGAACCAATTGCTGGACGCTGGTGATTTCGTGACCGGCAAGTTCGCCGAGCGCGCGCATATTCTCGTGCCAATCCGGGCGATCTATATTGACCACGCCGTCGGGTCGAAAAGTCGGCACCACGCGCCCGCCCCAACCCGACTGCCGAATCGCCTGATGATGTTCTAAGGCATCGGTTGCCGCATCGGTGGTCGCCAGCACTTCAATATTGAATCGTTCAAACAAACGACGCGGACGAAATTCCGGTTTGGCGAGCTGCGCAGAGATATGGTCATAAATCGCCTGCGCCGATTCGCCGGTGAGTTTTTCTTCAACCCCAAAAACATCGCGGAGTTCATGCGCCATCCACATCCCTGTAGGGGTGCCGCGAAAGAGGTAGAAATGCTCGGCGAAAATCTGCCAGATGCGGCGATGGTCGCTTTCGACCTCGCTGCCATCCACGGTCGGCACGCCGAGTTCGTCAAGCGTGTAGCCTTGCGAATAAAGCATCCTGAAAACATAGTGGTCGGGAATCAAGAGCAGGGCTGTAGGGCTGCCGAAATCATACTCCGGGTCAGCAAATAATCGCGGGTCCACGTGACCGTGTGGACAGATGAGCGGCGCATCGGCAACCTGAGCATAAAGGGACTGAGCGATTTCCTTTTGCCGCGGTTCGGCATCGAAATAACGATCCGAGGGCAAAAATGATTTCACGGATTTGACCATAGAATAATCCTCTCGAATAGATTTGATAATTCAGATAAGTGAATTTGCGAACCGTCCATCGGTTCAGCTGCGAACCGTCCATCGGTTCAGCGGGCTCGCCCGACAATCAGTTCTTCAGCCGGAAACGAGACCGTCGGCAGCGTAACTAGCGCCGGCAGCGGTGCGCCTTTTTTCCAAGCCCGCACCATCAATTCAACGGCCGGTCCACCGGTAGAGGGAACGACGATGGTGGCTACCAGTTGTCCTTCACGGACCATTTTTTGACCGACATTCGCCACTCCGTCACAGCCGGTAACCGGAATGCGGGCAATCTCCGGTTGGCGCAAATAAGTGGCGACCGATTGCAGCGCCTTTATGGTGCCCATCGCCATGGAATCATTTTGACAACCGATAAGGTCTATTTTGGAGGTGCCCAACAAGGCAATGCGCAACCAACTGCCAACCACCCGTTCCGCATCCTGAGCCGTCCAGTTGCCATCCAGGATGCCGGCTATGTGAATGTCGCTCTCTTCAAGCCCTTCGCGCATGCCGTCAATGCGCCCGCGGGCTGACGGGCTGGTCGCGTCGCCTTGCACATACAGAAGCTGCCCGCCACCGGGCAACAGCGCGCGAAACTGCCGCGCTTGAATCTTACCGATGTCGTGTTGGTCAGGACCTACCAGAGACGCTGGAACCTGAGGAAACTCTTGTTGAAAATTTTCAAAATTGTCTATCTGCCGATTCAAGCATATCCAACCGATACCGGCGCGCATGAATTCGTGAGCGACACGACCGAGCGCCCCCACCCGCACCGGCATAATGAGAATCGCCTCGGGACGACTGAACATGTCGCGGTGTAAACATTCGTAAAGCTGTTTGATTTGCTGAGTAATTTTGTCATTGGCAAAATAGACTTCCAATTTAATGCCATTGCGATTGGCGGCTGCCAGCGCGTCTTCGCACACGGCTCGCTGATACTCATTTGACTCACTGGCAAGACAGAGCGCCAAGGTTTTCATATTTTACGACCCCCCTGCTACGTAAAAATTTCACCCGACTGTAAAATAATTTTATGAATTGGCGCGCCCCTCTACCCTTAATGGCTCTTTGGCTTCACGTCCTATCATCTGCTCTGACTCAATTAAAATCAACAGTATTGATGTCAGCCGTTTGAGCAGCAATTTTGCCGACGCTGACAAAGCGCCGGTTTGCTGGCGGCAACCTGTCGGTTAGCTTTAGGCAAAGCTAACCGGCTGCCCTGTGCGTGACGACGTGTAAATGGCTTCAATTAATTCCACGCTTCGGCGCGCCTCGTGTCCATCGCACAAAGGCCGTCCATCGGTGGCAATGGCGCGAAGAAAATCTTCAATAATCGTCCGATGTCCCCGCGTATCCGAAATCACCGGCGACACCGAGCGCTCATCTTCAAGCGCCGGTTTTTCAATCGCCCATTCGGCTAACGGGGCGCGCAGTTTAGCGGAAACGATGCGGTCATTTTCTAAAATAACGGTTCCTTCCGAACCGCTGATTTCCAGCCGCCGCGCATAACCCGGATAAACGGAGGTCGCGGCTTCGAGTGTGCCAATCGCGCCGCTGGCAAATTCCAGCGCCGCCACCACCGTATCTTCTACTTCAATGTCGTGCACGGCGGTGATGGCTTTTGCCCAAACCGCCCGGCACGCTCCCATCAACCATAACAACAGGTCAACCGTATGCACACCTTGGTTCATCAGCGCCCCGCCGCCATCAAGCGCCCAAAGGCCTCGCCAGCGTGAATCCTGGTAATAGGCGGGCGGGCGATACCATTTCACGTGCGCCGATGACAGAAAAAGTTTTCCGAGTTTGTTGGCGTCAATGAGGTCTTTAAATTTCGCGATATCGGGCGCCACCCGGTCTTGAAAAAAGACCCCGAGTTTGACCCCGGCTGTCTCGCAGGCTTCAATCATTTCATCGGTTTGTTGGGTGGTAATCGCCACGGGTTTTTCAACCAGCACGTGCAAGCCGTGACGCGCTGCGGCAATGGCGTGTTCGGCGTGAAGGCCGGACGGGCTGCCAATCAACACTGCATCCATCGGTTGGTGATTGAGGAAGTCTTCTAAATTTTCGAAGCTACGACCGCCAAAAGTTTCCGCGAGCCGGCCGACCTTTTCACGGTTTTGACCGCCGAAGGCAACCAGCGTTGCGCCGTCAACTTCCTGCGCGGCGCGCGCGTGCGTCTGGCTGATATTGCCGCCCCCCAGAATCCCTATATGAAAGGTCATGCCAAGTTCCTTACCCTCGCAAGGCTATTAAGTTCGTGTTTCATTCCGCTTTCTGAATTCACCCCAGTCGCACACAAACACCGTAAAGGCTATTTCACTTCATCAATGAAATGCTGATACTGCGACTGCAAATCAGCCGGCGTCGTCTTGCCGGTTAAGATCAATATGCGATGCCTGAAAGTCGTAGACTGTTGGGGTTCCAAGGTGAAATTCAATTTTTCTTTGCCGTTGCTGAAGACTTCCTGTCCGAGAGGATTTGCCGCAAACAGTCCATAGCCGCGCGCGTGCCAGTAGGTTGGAAAACCCGGATTTTTCGGATGGTCGAGTATCGCCAGGGTCAGCTCTTCCTGTTCTATTTTTCCTGTGAGCATGGTCCACTTGCCGCGCGTGCCCCAGACCGCATCGCCGGTTTTTCCTTCGCTGCTTTGATACAGCCCACTGACCCCTGTGTTGTCGAGTTTGGCGACCGTCGTGGCCTTGCCGCTGGCATCGGTGAAGACTTCGGGTTGATTCGAAGGCTGCTCTAATTGTCTTGCCACCCGCAGGCCTAAGACACCCTCTTTGTTATCGGCAAAGACGACGCGGGTGTCGAGAGCCGTGAGGCGGGTAATTCTATCTATGGCGCGTTGATTTTGCGCGGCGTGAAAAATAAAGGTGGTCTCTTCGCGGACTATCGCCTTGCCGTCGGGGGTCACCCATTCCATCTCAACTTCCAGTTCGCCGCGCCCTTTGCCACTTTTGACGCGCTTAATCTTGCGGTGATGAATGGTGCCGTATCTATTTTTCTCTGCCGGCTTGATGGCCTCAGAGTTATTCCAGAAATCGAGTTTGTTGACATCGCCATAATTAAACCACAGCCCGACGTGATGCGGATGGTCTATGCGCTCGCCGGGGCGCGGTTCAAGCGGATAGCCGCGGGTGACCAGGGTGCCGGCAGCCGTTCTCAGCGGATAAAGCACGGGCTTTTTGATGGTGTCGGGCCAGATATAAGAGGTAAACGGCTTACCATCCACCAAAACATCCACGCGTTGCGCCGCTTCGTTGACCACCACGCGCACCTCTGAAGATTTGCTTTGCGTATTAAGTGTCAAACCGCTGCAACCCAGTATACAAAGCAAAACCAGCAAACCAAGGCCTCGCCGTCTGAGCATGGCACCCTCCTTCGATCATTGTTTATCGAAGCTGAAATCCGGGTATCCTTTGTGGGCTTCGTGAGCTTGGTGAGCAATCCTCGGTGAAACCCTGAATCAATGAACCATTAACACGGGTTCTCACCAAGACCGCCAAGGATACCCGGAAAAAATAACTAGCCGATGACCACATCCTGCCGGGTTTCATTAAAGGTAATGCGCTTGCCCGTCTGCAAGGCGGCGATCGTCATGCACAGCGCCACCGAATGATTGTAGGCCGCGTGAATATCGGCATTCGGCGTTTTGCGCGAACGCACGCACTCCATCCAGTTGCGCATATGCGCGAGCGTCGAGTTATCAACGCCGGTGCTCGCCGACGTTTCGGCTTTTACGGTCTCTTCCATGAGAGATTTTTCTTCGAGTAAAAACGGCTGCATTCCCATGGCTTTTGCGTGGTTCTCTTTTAATCCGCCATCGGGACTGATTTTGTTGGTATCGAGATTCAAACTGCCACCGTTTGAGTAGTAAATCTCTTTGACATCGCCCGCGCTATTGGTCTGCCGCGATGAATAGACGACTTGAAAGCCTTTGCCGCCTTTGGCGGCGTTACCGTAATCAAAGACCGCCGTCATGGTGTCGAAATTTTTGCGCCCATCGCGCCACAAATAGATGCCCCCGTTAGCGACCACACTGGTCGGATGATTGTACCCCGTAAACCAATGCACGGTGTCTATCTGGTGCACCATCCATTGATCGGGTATGCCTGACGAATAAGGCCAAAACAAGCGGAACTCCAGATGCTTTCTCGCATCAAAGGCTTCATAGGGGCGGTTGATGAGAAACCGTTTCCAATCGGTGTCCTGTTCTTTCAGTTGCGGAACCAATTTGGGTCTGCGCCAGCGCCCCGGTTGATTTACGTTCCAGGTCATCTCGGCCATAACGATGTCACCGAATTTGCCAGACTTGATGAAATCATAGGCGCGCATATAACTCGGCGTTGAACGCCGCTGCGTTCCGACCTGAACAATCTGTTTGGAAGCGCTAACCAGTTTAAGCGCCGCGCGCGCATCTATCATGGTATTGGCAAAAGGTTTTTCGACATACACATCTTTGCCGGCGCGCACGGCTTCCATGCAATGAACGGCGTGTTGGAAATCGGCGGTTGCAATGATGACCGCATCAATGTTTTTCATGGCATAGAGTTCATCGGTGTTGCGCGCCTTGGCCAACTGTTCGCCGCTGATGGGAACCTGATATTTATCGGCTTGCTGAGTCACATAGGTCGCGCCTTCTTCGCGTCGTCTATTCCAGATGTCGCAGACCGCCACGGGTTCAAAATTCAACTCACGAGCGAGTCGCAAAAATGCCGGAATCAGGGCATCACGAGCGCGGTCTCCGGGTCCCACAATGGCGACGCGGACGCGGTCATTGGCGCCGAGAATCTTTCCATAGCTCGCCGCGCTTGATGTCAGCGCCATTCCGGCAGCTCCGGCAATCGAAGCCTTCATAAAATCCCGACGATGCTGATTAGTTGCCATACGCTTCCTCCTTTTCTCATCGGCGCTAAAGAGTTGCGAGCGCCGCGATGTGTATCATATTTTATTTCGCGCAAGTGATGCGCACTTCAACCCAAAACGATTTACGCTTTTCAAACCCCAAATCCAGGAACTCATCTTACACGGTAGCCCAAGCCCGCAAGGCGCAATTCAATTTAGTCCAAGCCCCGTACGGGGCACGATTCAATAGCCCAATGCATCGCGTTGGGTAGTGGGTCAATCGTTCATGCAAGCCCTGAAAGGGCGTAATGAATCTGCCGCCCCTTCAGGGCTTGCAAACCGGGCTCATCGTCTCCTGGGGCTTCACCCCAGGCTGTTGAATTTCGCCCCTTCGGGGCTAGTCGAAGAGCCTGTCAAAGTTACAACGTGCCTCAAAGTTACAACGTGTCTCATAGTCACAACGTGCCTCAACGCCACAACGTGTTTCATAGTCAGAGCGCGCCTCAACGTCACAGCGCGCCGGCGCGCCTGAGCAGTTCTTTCATTCCCGCCATACTTTGGCGGGTTGACGCTTCGGGCGTGCCGGCGCCGCGCCAATGGGTTTCCAAAACCACGGCTCCGCGATAGCCATCTTTTTTCAAAGCCCGGAACTGTCCGACAAAATCTATCATGCCACGCCCCATCGCCATCCACTCAAAGCCGCCCTCATCTGTGCGCACCACATCTTTGCAATGCACATGAGCGAGGCGATTTTTCGGCAACCGCGCGTAGCCTTCCGGGTAAGGGATTTCGGCGCGAAATGCCGAATTGCCGGGGTCCCAGTTCAATTTAAAACTCGACACCCGAACCGCGGCCAGGGTGCGCGCCGCTTCGGCAGCCGTTGCCGTGTTGCAGGCGTATTCATTCTCCATCACCAGGGTGACGCCGCGCTTGCCCGCTGCGGTTGCCGCTTCCATCAATTTTTCATCAATGGCGGCGCGATAAGGTCTCTGGTCTTCGAGTCGCCAGAAATCGAAACAGCGCAAATGGTCTGTGTTGAAGGCGCGCGCCAGTTCAATCCCGCGCTCAAGAACTTCCGCTTGTTGTGCGAAGCTGAAGTTTGCGCCGAACTGATCGCGCTGGCTGTATTGGGAAACCGGCGCGCCCGGCCAATCTACCTTAAATAGCGGCCCGGCAATCGAACTCACACGCAATTTGAATTTTTCGAGCAAGCGCCGCGCTTCGGCAATCTCTTTCGCGTCAAGCTGCAATAGATTCTTATTCCACAGGCTGCGCAATTCAACGTAGCTCAGTCCAAATTCCTGCGCGGCAATCTCCAGCGCCCGCCCAAAATCGTCGGTGATTTCGTCCGTAAAAACCGATAGCTTGAATGTGGACATAATAAAAAAGGAATTCAGAAGTCAGGAGCCAGGAGTCAGAATACAGGAAACTGATGCAACGGTATGAGGAATGACGATTATCTATTCAATTATGTTCTAACTCATCATTCTGATTTCTGGCTCCTGACTTCTGAATTCTTGATTCTTAAATTTTCATCTTCAGTTTTTCTTCCACATATTTCTTGCTCATTAGGGCCGACGCTTTCGGCGTGCCGCTTTTATCGGGGACGCTGTCGAGTTCAATAATTGCCCAGCCGCGAAACTGAACCTCTTTAAGCGCCGTAAAGACCGCCGGCAAATTGACTCGGCCGCGACCGAGTTCAACAAAGCGATACGTGCTGGTTTGATTGCCGCTCGGCGTCACGCTTTCGACATCCTTGATATGCAGGAAGAGCAAGCGGTCACGATATTTTTTAATCGCCTGTGCCGGGTCGCCGCCGCCTTGTGCGTAATGCGCGACGTCGAGTTCCAGTTTGACATAGCGGGGGTCGGCCGCCTCCATAATGCGGTCCACTTCGTCGGGCGCTTCGCCGAGACTGCTCATATGATTATGATAGCCCAGTTGAATGCCTAAATCGGCGATGCGTTTGCCCACCTCGGTCAATGTGCGACCGAGTTTTTTGAAATCTTCGGCCGCGGGCTTGCCGGTTTTCGGGCGCGACGAGTCGGTCATCTGCAAGTAAAGCCCTCCGGCATCGCGCAGAAAAGTGGCCTGTTTGACCTGCAACGCCACCGCTTCGGCTTCATCGTAATCGCTGCCGCGCGGGCCGCCGCCCGAGAGCGCCACGAACTGCAAGTTGCGCTCGCGCAAAATATCTTTAATAGCTTTCGGCTTGTCGCCATACTCCTTTAATAAATTCGAACGCAGTTGAATGCCGCGAAATCCCAGTTCGCTGACCTCTTTGATGGCGGTTAAATCGTCGCCGCCCCAAGTGATGGCCGCATAACCGAAACGAATCTGCGAAGGCGCCGGGCTAAGGGGTCTATCGAAATAAGAGAGGTCAAGAGGCGCGTACAGGGGCGGCTCCGGGTTACCGGCAAAGGCCTGTCGAGGTGAGCAGGCAGCGGCCGTCGCAAAAGAACCGAGACCGAGGATAAATTGTCGTCGTGACGTTGAGGTCATTGTATTGCTCCCTTCCTAGACGGATTGGTTTCCAACCATAATAAGGTTTCGAGGAGATAATAATTGCCGTAAATCAACATCCCATCATTCGGGCGCGTACTTGAACCGTGGCGCAAGACGCCGGGCGGCGTTTTATCATCGGCCGCTACGGGCGTGAGATAACCGTCAATCAACGATTGCACCATGCGCTCACCTTCGCGTCTGTAGGTGGCGGCGCGACTTCGAGCATCGGTTAATTCAGAGAGCCTGAGCAGTGCGCCTGCGATGAGCGCCGCCGCCGAAGAATCGCGGTTGCGAAAATGCACGCCTTCGTCGTGAAAGTCGTACCACGTCACCCCGTCTTCGGGCAACCGGTCTATGACAAATGCCGCAATCTTTTCGGCGGTTTTCAAGAGTCGCGGGTCTTTGGTTTCCGCGAAGGCGGCGGCAAAGCCATAAAGCGCCCAGGCGGTTCCGCGTCCCCACGAGGTATCGGCGGCAAACCCTTGATGGGTGTGATAGAAGACGCGCTCGCCGGGACGGGCTTGATTGGCGATTGGCGCCGGACCTTTACTGCCGGCCGAAAAAAATTCCTGGCGGTTGTCGCCGGGGTTGTAATGGACCGACTGAATGACCGAACCATCTTCGCGCACCAGCCATTCTGAAGATTTGAGTGCGTGCCTGAGGCCCAGATCACGCCACTCCGGATTATGGGTTTCGCGTGCCGCCCACCACCAGATTTGCAAATTCATCATCGTATCAATGATGGTGTCATCGCCGTTTACCTCCCACGAGGCCGCCAGGTCGGTCTGCGGGTTGAAATGCTCTTTTAATCGTTCAGCGGCGCGCAAGGCGCTGGCGCGATACTTCGGGTCTTTGGTCAATTCGTAGGCCAAGACCGAGGTGTAGTAATTCAAAAAACCGGTGTCGTGATTTTGCGTCATCTCTTTGCCGAGCAGGCGCGCGTGCCACAACTCGGCCCAGCGGCGAAAGCGCTCATCTTTGGTCTTGGCATACAGTTTCCACAATTGACCAACCCAGAAACATCCCGTCCAGAAATAGCCTTTCTGGTCTTTCCAGTCGCCGGTTTGATGGTCGCCTTCGGTGAAAAAACCCGCGCCGGTACTTTTATTGGCAACTTCGGCAGGGGTTGCCGCAATGACGGGCGCCCATTTCTCAGCATCGCGTTCGACGGCCTGGCGAATGAGGGCAATCGCCTGAGCGTAGGTTTTGCTCTGCGCCGGATGCAGGGTATCGGGCGGCGCGGACTGCGGCGCGGCGCGCGTTGAAAGCAGGCGCACGCTGGCCGGTCGCGCGAGGCGAGCGCTTAACTCGTTGACGAAACGCAAAAAACTTTGCCGCGTGCTGAGCGCCATAGGCGCCAAGCCGAGCGTGCCGCTTTGGTTGCGGTTGGTCGCTTTGTCGGCGCTCACCTGCAAGTTTTCAGAACCTTCCTGATCCCAGGCCGCCGCCACGTACCACCAGGTTGTCCCGTCTTTCAAAGCCAGGCGAGCCAGATGATTTGCCGAATCATTTAAAGCCGTAAGGTCAGGCGCCGGTTGCGGCACCACGAGCGCGAGTCCGAGATTTTGATCGGCCAGCGACTGCGTAGCCGTTGCGCCGGTTTGGAGAACCTGATGCCCCCAGGTGCAAATGGCGCGCGCCGGTCTATCGGCCTGGACCTCGGCGCTCAACTCTTCAACTCCGGGCTTTTTGGGTAAGCCGGTAACCAGCGTTAACTCTTCAGCATTTTTCGCGATGACCTGATGAATGAAACCGCGCTCGCCGGCCCATTGCGTCATTCGACTCGTCAACTCAACCGACCGCGGGCCGACCTTCCAACCCTGGTATTCGAGTTCAACAATCGCCCGGACAGGTCCTGTGCTGATCACGCGCCAACGTCGCTCGGTGACCTCCGCCACTTTAATCACCCGGCCATCGACCAGCGCGCCGACGGCGCCAATGCCGAGCGCCTCACCGATTTTGTAGATGTCGCGCCCGAAAGGGGACTCTTCGTGATAATCGTACTCGGGCGCGCCGAAGCGTTCGAGATAGAGTCCCGTTCGTCGCTTACCATATAAATCAATGGCATTACGGGCATCGAAATAGAGCCGCCAGGCCGTGAGTTCCGATTCCCATCCCAGGCCTTCATATTTAGTCGCGAATTTTGCGTGCGTGCGGGGCAGGTAATCGCTGCGCAGCCGTTGCAAGGTCGCTGCATCACCATAAGCCAACGTCACGATGCGTGTCTGACCGGGCGCCAGCGCAATTTGAAAGGCGATTTCGTCATATTTACCATCGCCATCCAAATCATCGGCTTGCGAGGGCAGTTCGAGGGTTTGCAAGGTGCGCGCATCTTCTTCAAGAGTTGCGGCATCGCTCGTGGTCACAATGACGGTACCGGCTTTGAAATCGGGAGCCCGGCCTTTGAGTTCCGAGACGCTAAGGACGATGTTTTCTTGGGGGCGCGGTTGGCTGGTGGGATTCGTCACCGCCAGCTTAATGACTTTAATGCGCGGCGTGGCTTGCAAATTGGTGAGCAAAGCCAAGAGCAAAAGCGCGACGCTCGCCAATACGGACGATATTCTTCTTTGCATAGCTGATGTTCCTTATCCGGAGAAAAATAGGTATCGCAAGAGGCGCGTTTGGTTGACAGCGACGGCGAGACAATTATGATTACCCGTATACAGGGTGAAGAAAGAAGGATGAGACCTGGTTAATTTTATTATTCATCCTTCCCCCTTCACCTTTCTCAACGGCCCATCCAGCCGCCATCTACGACTAGAACGTGGCCAAACATATAATTGCTTGCTGCTGAGGCCAGAAAAACTGCCGCGCCAGCTAAATCATCCGGCTCACCCCAACGCCCGGCAGGGATGCGTTCAAGTATCTGGCGATTGCGGGTTTCGTCACGCTGCAAGGCCAGGGTGTTAGCGGTTGCGATATAGCCCGGCGCCAGGGCGTTGACATTTACCCCCTTGGCAGCCCATTCGTTGGCCAGCGCTTTCGTAAGCCCCGCCACGCCACTTTTCGAAGCCGTATACGCCGCTACATTGATGCCACCTTGAAACGAGAGCAGAGAAGCGAGGTTAATAATTTTGCCCTGCCCGCGTTCGATCATGGATTTGCCGGCAAGTTGCGCCAGCCGAAACAGGCTCGATAGATTGACTTCAATGACCGTCGCCCAATCGTCTTCCGCATAATCGAGCGCCGGGGCGCGGCAAATCATGCCGGCGTTATTGACCAAAATGTCCACCGCGCCAAACTCCTGAACGGTCGTTTCAATCAAGCGGCGCGGCGCCTCGCGGTCTTGCAAATCGCCGCGCAGGGGCAGCGCTTGCCGACCGAGACGCTGAATCGCTTCACAGGTTGCGTTTGGCGCGCGCCGGTTGCCGTGACAGGCGACCGTTGCCCCGGCCTCGGCTAACGCCAGGGCAAGCCGAGCCCCGATTCCGGCCGAAGCGCCGGTGACCAGCGCGACTTTGCCATGCAGTCGGAAGGCGTCGAGTATCATAAATTAGTTGCGCGCTTTCTCATTTTTCAAAAGCCGGTTGCCGATGACGATTCCACCCGCGATGCCAAGGAGCGCTCCGACCCCTGCGCCAATCGCCAGAAGGGTAAGCAGGTCCGAGCCGACCTTCCTGACCAACCCTAGAACCCAGGCAATGAATGTCCCCATCACTAATCCCACAAAGGCGAAGCCAATGACTGAACCCGGAGAGGTGGGTTTGATGGGGGTTGTGAGGTCTGCAGGTTCGAGCTTCGGCACGAGCAAATGAACGATGGCTAAAGCCAGCAGATAAACCGAACCGGCAATGATGAAATTGACGGTATAGTTGCCGGGCGTCTTTTGTAGAATGACCCCGGTTATCACTTGCAAAATCACTCCGCCGATGGCGCCGGCCATGCCGCCGATGCCAATCATCGAACCGACAGCCTGGCGCGGAAACGTATCCGAAGCCGTGCAGAACACATTGGCTGACCAACCCTGATGGGCGGCCGCAGCCAGACCAATCAAACAGACGGCAAGCCATAGGTCATCAATCTGAGGTACGAAGACCACTGGCGTGACCAGGAGGGCGCAGATTAACATCGCCGTCTTTCTCGCCCGGTTTATTGACCAGCCGCGCTTGAGCAAGCTCGATGAAAGCCAGCCTCCCCCGATGCTGCCAACATCGGCAATCAAATAGATGACCACCAGAGGCAGCGGAATGGTCGAGAGGTCTAGGTGATGTTTTTCAGTCAGAAACTTCGGCGTCCAAAAGAGGTAAAACCACCAGATGGGGTCGGTCAGATACTTGGCAATAGCGAAGGCCGAAGCCTGTCGGTGAGGAATCAGTTTAACCCAGGGTAGCTTTCCGGTCGCCTCATCGGGGTCGCTTTGAATGTAGGCCAATTCGCCGGGCGAAACTTTTGGATGCTCGTCCGGTCTTCTGTAGATGGGCAGCCACAAGGCAAGCCAGACAAATCCGATGGCGCCGGTGAGGATAAAGGCCCATTGCCAACCCAGGTGTCGGAAGATCCAGGGAACCGTCAGTGGCGCAATGATGGCGCCAACATTGGTTCCGGCATTAAAGATTCCGGTGGCCAGCGCCCGTTCTTTTTTCGGAAACCATTCGGCTACGGACTTGATTGCAGCGGGGAAGTTTCCGGCTTCGCCAATGCCGAGCAGCGCCCTGCAGAGCCCAAATTGCAGCGGGGTTCTGGCCAGCGCCGTCACCATTCCCGCTAAACTCCAGACCGTCAGCGAGAGCGCATAACCGAGTTTGGTCCCGAAGCGGTCAATCAAACGCCCGGAGAGAATTAGCCCCAGCGCATAGGCCGCCGAGAAAGCCGCCGTAATATTGCCGTAATCAAGCTCGCTCCAGCCAATGATGCTCTGCAGGTCTTTGGCGAGAATGCCTATCACCTGCCGGTCAATATAGTTAATCGTGGTGGCGAAAAACAGCAAGGCGCAAATCACCCAACGATATCGCCCGATGCGGGTTGCGGCCGTTTCAGTTGTTGGCGGCGGTGGCGCGACCGTTGTACTCAAGCGTGGCGGTGTTGATGACATAGCGTGTTCCTTGCGAACGGAAAACAAAATTCAGAACCAGACTTGATTGCATGAACCCCACAGGATGCGCCGCGCCAGGCGTCTTGGCGTGAAACCATTTCTCGCTTCAAGTAGCCTTATAAACCGAAGGAACGTTCACGCCAAGACGCCAAGCTACGCAAAGAAAGCCAAGCTTTCTCATAAACCCTCATCCTCTCACGACGGGATATTGAGAAAGTCCTCGCGCACCGGCGTGAAGATATCTATAAGGACGACCTCTTCATCCAACATGGTCGCGCCGTGCCAGCATCCCGAAGGGAAATGCAGCACATCACCGGCTTCGGCAATGCGTTCCTGGCTGCCGATGGTAAAACGCACACGCCCGCGTTCGACAAGGGTGATTTGTTCGTGCGGATGGTCGTGCGCCGGGGTAACAATGAACGGCTCAAAGCGCAAACGGCAAACCATGAGGTGATTGCCGACAATCATCTGCCGCTCGATGCCTTCATCAATAGATTCAATCGGCACGTTGCCCCAATTTAAGTGCTGTACGGCGACGCTCAAATTTGATGTTCGTTGCATGCCGGTTATCTCCCTGCTCTTGAGGCCTCAAGTCCCGAACCCGTGGTGGCGTATTCAGGCTGCACATTGACGACCCCGAACTGCCGGTCTTCGCCTTCTCGATTGGCGGCCATCATCCAGAGAAAGTTGATCTGTCCGCCGGGCGCTGCAACATTTGGATGATAGCCGCGCGGCATCAGCACCACATCGCCTTCGCGCACCACGGTGGCCATCTCTGGCGATTGCGGGTCGGTGTAAACCAGCTGAATGCCCCAGGCGGGCTGCGGCATATCAATGTACAGGTAGGCCTCTTCAAGCATCGCCGCATGTTCGTGCGGAGGCCAGGAAGTCCAGTTTCCCGGCTGGCTGAAGGTCACCCCTGCAAGCAGCCTTCCGGCTTCAACATTCTTGCCGATCAAAATATTCAACTCGCGTTCAGCGCCTGGCCCGCCGGTTTTAAAATGCAAAGCCGGATCGCGCTGCACGTCGGCAAAAGAGACCAGTTGCAGCGGGTAATGGCCATCAACCGGCGCAGAAATTTCCGCCAGGTCACAGCCGTTGGTTTGGGCGGCGACCTCAACCTCCTGGTCGCGCGGGATGTATAGGGCATCATATTGCCCAAGCTCGAATGACTTGCCGGCAACCTCTGATTTGGCGGCAACCTCTGACTTGCCGGCGACTTCAACCCGGGCCCGGCCGCTTAAACAAATTAAACTGGTTTCGCGCTCTGCGGTCGCAAAACGAATGGCCTCATCGTTCCCGTCAAGGATGATGCGCCCGTAGTGGAGGTGGCGCGCGGCGGTGGCGCCCGGCGCGACTGCAAGCGTGCGACCTTTGCGACTGTGAGTCTGGCGTACCACACAGCTTTCAGCCGTGATTGGACATTCTGTGGTTTCCATAAGCCAATAATTTCTCCTTATTTCTCTCTATTCTTCAGCAGTTCTGAACCCTCAGCTCGAGTGGTGGCCAGCGTTCGTAAAGCGATGGACCAACGAAGCGGGCGCTGCGCTTCGAGTCGCAGGTTGTGCGATTCGTAGAGCAAATACAGGGGCACAGCCCTGCGCGCCCCGCGTCCCAGCGGCGCGTCACCGTTAGCAATGAGCGATTCGGAAATCGCCCAATCAGCCACCGGCGTTACCACTTCCAGAACCCCGTCCGCTGATTCCAGTCGCCAACGCTTTGGCGCATCCTGGAATTGCGGTTTTCCCTTTTGCCTGCCGGATGACGAAAATGGCCACTTCATCGTTTCCTGAACTTGTTGCACGGAACGGGCGGTCGTCGGCACCGCAACCCACCATCTGCGAATGGCGAGCGCTTCGCTCGCGGTCAACGTCTCTTCGCGAATGAGCATCGCGCCATCAATACGAAAGACCACTTCACTGGTTAACGGTGGAGAGATAAACTCGCCCGATTTGCTGCCCACGAGCGCCCAACGTCGCCAGACGGCTTTCAGCGAACGGCCGTCGGCCGCCGGTTCAATCTCATCTGCGCCATCGGTTGCACTGATCACCCGGCCGTCCTGAAGTTCAAGAAAAGGAACCAGCGCCGGAAACGCTTGCTCGACGGGCGCGGCAAATCCGGGCAGACCATGCGGCGCGGGCAGGTAATCAGAGATACCGGGCTGGGTGCCCGTCGTCAGCGGCAAGGTGAAGGTGAGCGACTCTTGTCGCATCAGCCAGACCCCGGCATTTCTTGCGCCGCGACGGAAGTATTCAAAGCGCGCTACATCGGGTAACGCCAGCCGCGTGGCAATCTCGGCCACCTGTTCGCGCTCAAGCACGGGCATCAGCTTCATATACGAATCAGCCACTTTGCCAAACCAGCCAACCGTCTGCTGCCACTCGCGTTCACGCGTGATGTAACGATAATTGCCGCGCCCGAAAGCAAACACCGAAAGCAAATGCGCCGCGTCGCGATAATCCTGGCGCAGCCAGCGCCAGGCGAGCACATAGGCGGTGGCGAGGCTGGTAAGCGGCGCGGGGCGAAACTCCGCATGGGCGGCGACAAACCCGACAATCTCCATGGTGTCCATATAGCTGATAGCCCCCAGACTGCGCCCCCAGGCATATCCGTACCCATCAGCCTGCAGAAGGTCCCACCATAATTTCATCTGCGCCGTGAGGCTGGGTTTCAGCAACTCAAGAAGGTCTTGACGTCCGGCGATTTCGGCGGCGTCCCAAACAAAGCGCGCGTATTCGTTTGAGTAACGATCGAATCTACCCGTAGGCGGCGCGTCGTCGGCATAGAGCGCGCCGTTTGCGAAAGGTTGCGCCGCGCGGTCGAGCAATTCATCAAGCAATTTGCGGTCATCCAGGATTCCCAGTTGATAATCAATTGCCGCAATGCGCGCCGCAACGCCGAGATAGTTTTCGGCGAGCTTGATGACATTTTTGGTCTTCGGGTCGTAGAAGCGCCGCATATCAAGCAGCTCGCGCCAGGCGCGGCGCTCCGCCTCGGTTAAGCCTTGCCAGAGCCGATTGGTTTTCAAATCGCGCCCGAAATGGCGCAAGGTCTGTGCCGCATAAAGCTGAGAGAAGGCTTTGCTGCCGAGATGGTGTTCCCAAAGTCCCACTTGCCCGACCAGCTTTGCCAGGTCACGTTCAGCCAGGGTCTGCTGCTTTGCCATCTCGGCATAAGCGCCGACGGCGCGCATAAAGGTGCCCCAGGTGTATTCGCCGGTGGTGCCGGCGCCAAGCACTTGGTCGGGCGGCGGACTCAGCGACTGAATGGCGCGGATATGCGCCGCCATTTCGCTTCCCAGGAATTGCTTAATCTCCGCGCCTAAGGTCTCTCGTTCGACAACCGGAGATGGTTTAACCGGCGGACGCAGGCTGGCGCTTGCCGTAGCGACGAGCAGAAGAGCGAGAGCAAGCTGAGATCCTTTCTTAACCATCGTGAGTTCCTGGCGCTGTGCTCTAGGCAACCGCAGGCGCTGCAAAGGCGGGCGCCACCACCAGCGCCGCCGCGCCGCGCAGTCGCGGATAATCGCTGGCCGACACAATACTGATATGGGGATTAGCCGCGGCGGGCGTTAAGGCGCGCTCGGCCAGCGCCGCCCGCACGGTCGGTTCAATCAAATCCCACGCGGCGGTAATTTCGCCGCCGATGTACAGGCGTCCGGGGTCAATGGCATTAATGATTGAGGCCAGACCCAGACCGAGATAGCGCGCCGTTGATTGCACGGCGGCGTTGGCTTTGGCATCGCCGGCGCGCGCCCTGGCAATCAGGTCATCAATCGTGAAAGCCGCAATTTCAGCGGGAATCAACGTAGTTTCCTGCAAATTGCGACCGAAATAACGCGATAAGGTCGCCAGATTGGAGACGTAGGCTTCCCAACAACCGGTCGCCCCGCAAGAGCAACGCGGGCCGTCAATATTGAGCGGCACATGCCCGAACTCTCCGGCGATATTATGGCGCCCGCGCAGCACTTCGCCGCCGGCGATGATGCCGACCCCCACTCCATCCGAGATGGTCACAAAAGCCAGGTCGCTCATGGATGCGGCATCGCCGCGCGTGGCCCAGACCTGCGCCAGCGCACACGCCTTACCGGAATTTTCCAGATGAATGGGAAGCCCGGTGGCGGCGGCCAGCGATTCGCGAATCTCGACATCACGCCAACCGAGCGTCGGCGCCAGGATGATGCGACTCGTACTTTGCTCAACCATGCCTGGCACCACCACGCCGACCCCTTCACAGTCGCCGATTTCCGGATGATCGGCCAGGATCTGCTTGATGCGTTTGCTGAGTTCGACAATCAAGCGTTTCGGGTCATGGTCGGTGGGAAAGTTGATAGGCCCGACCAGCGGATGACCGAGCCGGTCGGTCACCAAAAGATAAGTGCGCGTCACCCGAATATCCACGGCAATAATCGCCTTGCCCCGCGAATCAATGTAGAGAAAAGTTGGTTTGCGCCCGCGCTCAGCTTCACCCGTCAAGCCTTCAAAGATGAGCTTTTCATCGAGCAGTTCATTGACGATGAGACTGACCGCGCCGCGCCGCAGTCCCATCAGGCGCGCCAGGTCGGCCCGCGACATCGGTTGATGCGTGCGAATCAGATTGAGCGCAATCTGGCGGTTAATATCACGCGAGGTGCCACGCTTGGCGATCTGAAATTTGTGCGGATTGATTCTGCGCATGGTCTAGGATACCCCAATCTAATTTACCGATCTCAACTTGAACGGCAACATCCTCGAGGTCAGCTTCGGCGCGCGAGGTACCTGTGAGACGCGCCGAAGCTGACGGCTTCGAGTTCATTTAGAAGGTCAGCTTCAAGGCCAACTGAACATTGCGTCCCGGCGCCGCGCCGGTGATTGAACCGAAACTGCTGGTCTTGATGTTCTGCCGGGGGTCGGCGCCCGCCGTCGTCACCAGTGCCGGCATCGTCGTATTCGGATTGTTCAGGTTGGTGTGGTTAAAAGCGTTGAAGAAATCTGCCTGAACCAAGAGCTTGACCCCTTCGGTGAGGCCAAACCGTTTACGCATAGACAAGTCCCAGAGGTTGCGACCCGGACCGACGATATTGCCGCGACCGCTGGTGCCGGGACGGGTTTCCGCCGCCGGAGCAAAAGCCTCTTCGTTGAACCAACGCTCAAGGGTGCGCTCAAAGCGAAAGAGTTCGACCTCGCCGCCGAGATAATCGGCGCGACGCGTGCCGATGGCGGTCGTCCCGGAAACCGTCAACAGTTGCCCGGTCTGAAAGCGCGTGATGCCGCTCAGTTCCCACCCGGATAAAACCGCGCCGGCCACCCCTTTCCAGGAGTGGAAGAAGGGAATCCGATAGGTGTAGGTGGTGACGAAGATATGTCGCCGGTCAAAGCTGGTCGGGCCGTAGTTGGCTCGGCGATTGAAGGGCTCTTCGCCGACATCCACGCCGTCCCCATTGCCGCTGGCATCGGCCAATGATTTGGACCAGGTGTAACTGACCGTCATCGTCAGATCGCCTTTGCGCTTCGCCCCGTAAAGTTGCAAGGCGTGATAGTTGGAATTGGAATCCGAAAGGCGGAAATTAATCGCCGCAAATCCTTTGTAGGGGCGCAACGCATTGGTGGCTTTCCGTTGCGCCGAAGGCAGCAGTGAATTGGCCAGCAGCGCGGCAAAGCTCGGCGAATTAATGTCGGGCTGGCGCAGCAGATGCCTTCCCAGATTGGACACATAAGCCACTTCGCCAAAGACGCCGCCCGGCAGTTCGCGCTGCACACTGAGGCTCCAATTCATGGTGTAGGGAAGTTCCAGATGGGGGTCTATGGCCAGCATATCGGCAAAGGGCGCTAAGGCTCCGGCAGTGCCGCCGGCGATATTGGCGATGTTGCCGTTCTCAAAGCTGGCGCTCGTCAAAAACGGCGGAATGTTGACTTGCGAGAAAATCAAGTTGCCTTCGGGCTTATCATAGAACATGCCAAAACCGCCGCGAATGGCGGTTTTACTATCGCTGGTTGGCGACCAGGCGAACCCAAAACGCGGCATGAAGATATGCTGCGGCTCATAGAATCCGCGGGGCGCACCGGCCGGCACGACATCCAAGCCGCTGGCGTTGCGCACGCGAGCTATCTCTTTGTCGGGCACGCCGTCGCCGGCGCGAATCAAGCCATTAAACCGATTGCCGGAATTCGCAACAATGGTGCCGTTGTTGTTCATGGTGACGGCCTGCGCCGGGTTATACAGGCTGGGGTCGAAATTCACCATGTTGTTGGCTTGCGTATAGGTCGGTTGTCCGTACTGGTAGCGCATGCCGAGTTCAAGCGACAGCCTGGAGCTGACTTTCCAACTGTCAGAGACAAAGGCATCGAACTGTGAGAAGCGGAAGAAGCCGATGGGGTCGTCTTCAAACTCTGTGTAGGTGCGGAAATTGCCAAGCAAGGCATCGGCAAATGAATTACCCGTCGAGTTCGGATTGCCGCTGTTATTGAAGGTCACCTGTCCGGTATATCTTGAGCGCCCGTTCTGGTCTTTGCGATTGCGAATAAAGCTGCCGCCGGTTTTGAGGGAATGTTTCTGATAGTTCAATGAAACGGTGTCGCTGAAGGCGATGTCCGTGGTTGGCGATAACAGCGAGCGCGACGGGCCGTCCCAGCTGGCGAAGCCGTTGATGGCGGTATCCGGAATGCCATTGTCGAATCGCCCGCCGGAATAGAGTTGCTGGAAAGTGAAGCCATAGGTTTCGCGTTTCCAGTTGTCCCCGACCGGCGGAATCCGTTGCCCGTTCCAGGAGGTGTTAATCTTGGCTTCGTTAATCAATTGCGCATTGATGAGCCACACGTGACCAACCTGATAACTGAAACTCGGTCGCCGCCGATTGGTCGGGATGGTCGGCAGTTGCGAATCAATGAAGGTTCCAAAAGGCGCGGTCAAATTATAGTCGTCATGAAGGTAGCGCCCATAGATGCTGTGCTGGTCGTTGAAGCGATAATCAAGGCGCAAAATTTCTTGCCTGACATCAAAGGGGTTCGATTGCTGATAGAGCGCATTGTTTGCGGTCGGCGTATCCGTGTAAGCGGCGGCTAAACCCTCCATCACACTGTAGACGTTGGCGAAGGCTTTGCCATCGGCGGTGAGGCGACTGGCCGGAATGATATTGCCGGGAAAACAGGCGGCGCGGTTAGTCGTGCTACAGGTGCCGGTTTTTAAGGGGTCGCGGATGACCCCATCATCGGCCGTGCCGACGAGGCCGTCAGCGCCCCGGAGTCTGAAAGAGAAATCGCCGGCGCGTTCGGCGCGCGTTGGCAAGGTGCGCGGTGTCGAGGCGGTAAACCGGCGGATGGACTTCCATTCCATGCCGCCAAAGAAAAAGAACTTATCTTTTTTGATCGGGCCGCCGAAACTGAAACCATAATTGTTGTAACGCAGCGCCGGTCGCGCGACCACCTCTTTTCCCAGTCGCGGGTCGGTTGATGAGACAATCACATCGGGCGCTTTGGCGCTCGGATTATCGGTGAACCGTCCTCTGGCATTGTTGAAAAAATTGTTGGCATCGAACTTGTCGTTGCGCACGAATTCAAAGAGGCTTCCATGAAACTGGTTGCCGCCGCTGCGCGTCACCACATTAATCGCCGCGCCCGACGTGCGCCCGTATTCCGAAGAGAAGTTTGAGGTCTGGATTTTTACTTCCTGAATAAAATCAATGCCGACATTATTGATCTGGCTGTTATTGCTTCCCGAATCCAGATTGAACCCGCCGTCAACCGTGAGCATATTGGCATTGCCGCGATTCCCGTTAATTGGCTGGTTGACGCCCAGGTCGGTCATTAAGGCCAGCGGATCATCGGTCAGGAGCGGCGCGCCGGGAATGAGCGTCGTCAGTTGCAGATAGTTGCGCCCGTTGAGGGCAAGATTTTGCACCTGTTCGGTATCAATGACGCGCGCCACCTCGCCCGAGGTCTTATTGATGGTCTCCGTATTGGCTGCGGTGACCAACACGCTTTCAGAGATGGCCCCCGGGTCGAGGGTAACATCTACGGTCAGTCGTCCATCGGCGACCAGCGTATAATTGGTTAAAAGCGCTTTTTTGAAGCCTTGATGTTCAGCCGAAACCGTATAAGCGCCGGGCAACAGATTGGTCACGACATAAAAGCCATTGTCATCCGTTTGGGTGGTGCGCGACAAACTGGTCGCATCGTTCGTGACTTTAATAATCGCGCCCGGAACGGCCGCGCCTGTGGTGTCGGTTACGGTCCCCGAAATACGACCGACATTGGTCTGCCCGTAGAGCGTGAAATAAGCCGTGCGCGAAGGTAATGTGCCGAGTGTAATAGACAACATGACGCATAGAGCGAGCATCTTGAAAGCTCTTTTCATAGACAACCTCCTGTAAGCGCGCCAGGTCAACACGCGGGTTCAACTTCCAGCCGGATTTATCCGGTGCAGCGAGCGGTCTGTTTATCCACTTGATGAGTTCTGAAAATTAGCGAGCGGCTTTATCCGTTAAAACAAAAACGAGCCCTTGCTTCGGATGATCTCTGCACGTTTGGTTCGTCAGGTCTCGAGCTTGACGAACCCAAAAGCTGATTTGACTTAATAAAAGACAAATTAGGGTGATAATTTGTTGCTTGCAGATGCGAAAGAAATATTTCATCCAGGTAGAAAGGTTGATTTCATCTGCAACGCCCTCTCAAGAATTAACCCCCACATGACTGATTTTATTAATAAATTCTCAATAATTGCTGGTCAGTGATCGGTAACCGAGGTTCAAATGCGCGCCCATAAAGGTGATTTCCGAACCGCGAAAGCCGCCGTCAATGCGAAGCGCTTAGCAACCAATCCCAACATAAGTCCAGAGCTTAATAATAATTTGTTCAATGTTGGGACAAAATAGCATCTTCATCTTTTTCAGTCAACAAAAATCTCTTGGGAAGCGAAATTATCCTGCCAATTTCCGATGAAAACCCTAAGCGAGGAGGGTGGTTTGAAGCGCTTTGGCGTGGCGGCTGAGGGCTGCCAAATCGCTGCCGGGCGATACGGTAATCGTTCTCCTCAACCAAGGGGCTGCGCTATAGGAGAGCACGGGCGCCAAGCGGTGAACTTGAAAGAGTCGTCCTTGTTATTGTTACCGGTAACAGCTAGAATGAAAGCCGTTTGCACCAGCACCACAGACCGTTGGTTTTTATAATTTAGCAGAGCCCGCTTCCGTTAAAAACGGTTGCTCGAAGCGCTGACCGAGCAGTTATTGAGCAAACCCTGTAGCGCTCTTGATAGGAGAATATGGCCGTAACACTTGCTGATATTGCGCG
>JBIOWC010000476.1:0-2840 GCA_044868105.1 Blastocatellia bacterium | reverse complement strand
GCGACAGATCGCCTGTGCCACAACATAAATCAAGCGCTTCAGCTTGCGGTCTATTCAAATGGTCGGTAACTTTTTTGATGACAAATCGTCGCCAGCGCTTATCTATATTCAAGGAGAGCGCGTGATTGAGGAAATCATAACGCGGCGCGATCTGCGCAAACATCTCGCGCACCATGGCGGGTTTATTCATTTGGTTCGGCTGCTCAATATCGGGTGGCAATCGCGTCCTCTTCAATTATTTTGAGCGCGGCAAAGCGAAAATATTTCACGGCGTAACAATTACATCGCCCAGTTTTTTCCACTCGCTTTCATAGACTTTAGCCGGTGCAGCGATAATAATGGCGTTGCCTTTGGGTTTCAAATAGGCTTGCGCCGACCGTTGAACATCGGCAGGCGTTAAGGCCTTGACCCGCTCGACAAACGTAACCAGATAATCTCTCCCCAAACCATAAAGCTCGATATCGAAAAAGGCCTGTCCGGGGTTGGCTTTCAATAGTTCAGCCATCTGGGTTATTAACTGCGCCTTTGCGGATTCTACTTCCTCAACCGAGGGCGCAGTGCTCTGAAACCTGGTTAACGTTTGCATCGCTTTATCAATATGGCTGGCAATCTCGGAAGCCGGCGAGGTCAACCTCATGGTGATTGGGCCACTCAAGATGCGCGGATCAAATTGTATTTCGCCAACCCCTGCTAATGCTTTTTCAAATTGATTGCGCAAAATCAAACTCATCACCATAGCCGCAAGATAGTCTGATGAACGCCGGGAAAATCCCACCTGTGCGATCAACGCTTGTGCCGTTTGCGCCTCAGGCTTATCGAGAACTATCACTTTTCTCGACATCAATGAAGCGGGGGGTTGAAAACTTGGCGGCGCTACCTCTCCCTTTCTCCAAGCGCCGAATTTTGAGCGCGCAAGTTTGGTCACCGCTTCAGCCGTGGTGTCTCCCGTCACCATCAACATGGAATTGTTCGCGAGGTAAAATTTTTTGTGATAATAGCTCAAATCGAATCGGGTGAGTTGTTGCAGCGATTCGGCTGTGCCGCTTATCGGTTTTCCATAGGGATGACCCTGGAATACCGTTTCCATTGCCTTGCGAGCCAATTGCGCTTTGTCCGAATTTTCAGATTTTATGGCGGCCAAACGACTGGCTTTATAGGCTTCAAACTCTTTCTGTTCAAATGTGGGAGTAAGCACCAGCCGGCTGAGTAAATCGAACATCTCATCGGTAGCATCTGCAGGACCAGAAATTTCGATGTCGGTGGCATCCCAATTGACGGAAACATTGATTTGCAAGGCAAATTGTTTTAGCGTCTCTTCAATTGCTGAACCCGTATAGCCGCCACCGCCGCGCAACAGCATTCCGGCAGTGATATCCGCCAATCCGCCTTTACCGACTAAATCAAACATCGCGCCGCTGTTGATGTGGACTTTCAGGCTCACGCTTCCACTACCAGCTTTTTCTAACGTCAAAATTTGCAATCCATTCAGTAACGCATCCCGTTTAACAACCGGTAAACTCAACCCTTCGGATTGCCCGGCGGGCTTCGCTTCTGCGATTGCCAAGCTGCTCGTGAGGGCACATAAAATCAGAAAAAATCCCCAGAATTTCCGTGTGTTGATATGAAAAATCACTACTCCTCCACACTAAATTGCCTTAATAAAATTTCCTTCGAGTGTAGCTATTAATTATAGTGACCGTCAACCTTTCGTGCTATACTGAACGCGCCTGCTCCCAAACCACGATATTAATCTTACCTTTACCCGATTCGGAGAAAAAAATGTACTGTCCAAGCTGCTCGACTCTGGCTGTCGAAGGCGCAAAATTTTGCAAGGTCTGTGGAATGAACCTCACGATTATTTCACAAGCGATCAACGGCGGCGTGGTGGTTGCCGATCCGACGCGCGACCGCGATTATAAACGCACCCGCAAACAAATCAGTGAGGGCATAAACGGCGCCGCCATTGGCGCAGCGCTTCTTATTGCTGCCGTTGTCGCCTATTTCATTCTGAAAAATACCGGCTATTTAGCCTATCCGGTGACCCTTATACTCGCATTGATTGGCCTAATCAAATTATTCAAAAATGTCGGTGAGATTGTTGATGCAAAAGTCGGTGCAAAATTAATTAACCCGCAACCACAAACCCGACCGACCGGTGCGTTGAACTCCGCCAATGTCGCAGGCGGACTCTCCGGCTCACGCAATTCCGGTGAATACCGTTCGCCAATCGTTAACCCCACACGCGTTGCCCCAACCGGGGCGCTGACCCCCTCAAAACCACAAACCGGATCAGCCGCTGAAAAACCTCCCGCCCCAACCGGACGGGTCAATCGTGAATTTTCTACGCCTCTGCGAAAAGCCGATATTGATGAAGATCTGATGGCTCGGTTGCGCAACTAAGCCAATCGTCACGCGATTTTTTTATGGAATTTAACATCAGCATCACCGGCAGCACGATTCAATGTGCCGGGGTATTTTTGATTACCATCCTTTGCGGATTTCTGACGAAATTCATTCGTCGCACTTCATTGAAATATTGGTTTCTGGCTTGGCTCTGCCTGTTTATTTCGCTGGCGGCAATTTCCGTGTCGTTCCGCTTGCATCCGCCGAGAAATTCCTTATTCGCCATTTATTATCTCTTTGAATACGCCTTCGGTTACCTGGTCTTTGCGGGGTGTCGCCATTACGTCACTAAAGCCACTCTTACCAAGAGCGACAGTCGAGCCTTTTTGCCATATATCGGCATTGCCCTAACTCTGGCTTTATTGCCGATTCATTATAATTTTAAATTTATGCCGCATTATCTGGTGTTGGCTTTTCTTTTCTTTAAATCCTATAGA
>JBIOWC010000475.1:0-9319 GCA_044868105.1 Blastocatellia bacterium | reverse complement strand
CTTCATGGTGATGCCGACGACGTGACCTTCGGCTTGATGCGCGCCAATGCTCACGGCTTCCATAATGCCGGCATAACCGCCCGAACAGACATCGAAACCGCCTTCGACCAGTAATCGCCCCAACTTCAAGGCTTGCTGATATTCCTGGGCTTCGGCCGTGCAACGCGAGCCGCCAAAGACCGTGATTCGAGGTTTATTGGTTATGCTGTTCAAATTCTTTTCCCTCATTTATTTGCTTTTCTCTACCAGAAGGTAGGTTGGCTCTGGTTGGAGCATTTGCAATTTTCAAGCTTAATAATCCACTATCATCTGTTTCATCCTGAAACCTGCTTTTACGATGTATCCATAAATAATATGCCGCGCCTATGGCAACTGCGAGCAAAGCCACCAATAGACTTGCCTTATCTCTAAAGGCGTTGAATGAGTTTAGAAGGAAGAGAAGAATCGCAGTCGAGGCCAGGCCTTTGAAAAATTCGTGAACGGTCTGCTTTTTTCTTTCAATCGCTTTTTCGACTTGCGAATTATATTTCATTACCGCTTGAAAATACTCTTTGGCTTGCTCGTTATTAGGATTGATTTCCATCGCGCGATTAAAATAGACGGCAGCGCGTTTTAAATATTCAAACCGCTCTTCTAACTTTTTGATCTGCTGAGCCTGAACCATAACCAAGCAACCCAAATAGCTATAAGCTCTATCGTGCTGAGGCTCTAAAGTTAACGTCCGCATCATTTTTTCTATAGCCTGGTCTAGGCCTTGGTTCGCCCCATAGCAGACACCCATCATAAAATGGGCTTCGGAAAAATCCGGAGCTAAGTCAATAGCCTTTTCAAACTGTTCAAGTGCCTTATCATAGTTATTCAAAAAGAAAAGATGCTTACCGAATGCGAGCCGCGTGTAGGCTTCTGTTGAATCAATGCTGATGGCTTCCCAAAACTCGAATTCGGCTTCTTCGTTTTTCTCTCGAAACGATAAGATTTCAGCAACGAAGAGATGCGCCAGCGAAATGTGCGGAGCCAGTTCTACCCCCTTTCTTGCAAGTGCCTCTGCTTCTTCGATTTTGTTCAAGCGAAATAAGCAAGCTGCACCAACGCAGTTTGCCATAGGGATTTCGCTATCAAATAACAAGGCCATTTCAAATGATTGCCAAGCTGCTTCAAACTCTCCTGTTTGAAACTGCTCCCAGCCTTGCTCACAAAGCTTCTTTATTTCTTTGTCTTCCTTTGAAAAATCCATGCCAACAGCTTGACGTACAGGAGGTCGGTCGGGTGAGTGAAAAGATAGATGAATCCTCTCACTCACCTTGAGAAGCTCGATTATGGCTTCAATCGGTAAAGCATGCGCGGGAAGGGAATGGTTTCGCGTATGTGTTCGATGCCGCACATCCAGGCGGTGCAGCGTTCAATACCCATACCGAAACCGCCGTGCGGAAAGGTGCCGTATTTGCGCAGATCCAAATACCAGTCGAAAGCCTCTTCGGGTAAGGAGTGGGCGTGAATCTGTTTTAATAAATAGTCCAAATCAGCCGAACGCTCACCGCCGCCGATGACTTCCCCGTAGCCTTCCGGCGCCAGCACATCAACGCACAACGCCAGGTCTGGGCGCGCCGGGTCGGTTGCCATATAAAAGGCTTTTACCGCTGCCGGGTAGCGATGCACCATCACCGGGCTATCGAATTTGCTCGAAAGATAAGTTTCATCGGGAGCGCCGAAATCGCCGCCCCATTCAAAATTGTTTTCGAGTTCGCCTTTCGTAAAACCTTCTTGCAGCATCTTCACCGCATCGTCGTATTGCAGACGCGGAAACGGTTTTTTAATCGCTTCAAGTTTCGCGATGTCGCGCTCCAATTCCTTCAACTCCTGCTGACGATTATTTAAAACGCGCTCGACGATGAACGACAGAAAATCTTCTGCGAGTTCCATGACATCATCCAACTGCGCATAAGCAACTTCGGGTTCAACCATCCAGAATTCAGTCAGGTGTCGGCGGGTCTTTGATTTTTCGGCGCGAAATGTCGGACCAAAGCAATAGACTTTGCCAAATGCCGCTGCCGTTGCTTCGTTATAGAGTTGACCCGATTGCGTCAGATAGGCCGAAGTGTCGTCAAAATAATTCACTTCAAAAAGATTGGTCGTGCCTTCGCAGGCGGCAGGGGTGAAAATCGGCGTATCCATCAACAAAAAGCCGTGGGAATCGAAATAGTCGCGGACGGCTCGAATGACTTCGGCGCGAATGGTCAAAACGGCGTGTTGCCGTTTTGAGCGCAGCCAGAGATGGCGTTTGTCCATCAAAAATTCAACGCCGTGCTCTTTCGGGGTAATGGGAAATTCGTGAGCGATAGAGACGATTTCCAAATCTTTTACATCGAGTTCATAAACCCCGGGTTGTTTCGGATGTTCGCGCACTTCGCCACGCACGATGAGCGAAGATTCCTGCGTGAGTTTGCTGACGTCTTCCCAGACCTTTTCGCTAACCCCGGGTTTGAAGACCACGCCTTGAATGATGCCCGACCCATCACGGATTTGCGGAAAACTGATTTTGCCGCTCGAACGAATGTTATAAAGCCAGCCTTTGATGGTCACTTCTTTGCCGACGTGCTTAGAGATATCGCGTATATAAGTTTGTTCCATAAATGCTCCTACTCGCTCTGTTAAGCGTTATTCGTTAGAAAATCAAATCGCTATCTTACTACAGGGTCTTGAGCAAACAAAAGGAGGGCGGGTTGCTCAAAGTGATTCTGGACACCTACAGAATCCCCAAGAGATAATTAAGCCATTCACCCCTAATACCGACCCTAAGCATCTAAGTCGGAATCCTGATTCTGCAAATGAAATCATCGGAGGACCAAGGATGGGAATATCACTGAACCCGAAACACCTGAAGCGCTATAAGGACATCGCCGTCTTGCTGTTGAAGTATGGGCGCTCTGACCTGGTGAAGAACGCCGGACTGGAAGAGTTGCTCAAGGATGACCCTGCTCTACCGGAAAGCCGCCAAGGGCCTTCCGATGCGGAATCTTTTGCGGATGACCTGGAAAAGCTGGGGCCGACCTTTATCAAGCTCGGGCAATTGCTTTCGACACGCCCGGATATGTTGCCGGCCGTCTACCTGGCATCCCTCAGTCGTTTGCAGGACAAGGTTGAGCCGTTTTCATTCGCCGACGTTGAGCAGACGGTTGAGCGCGAACTCGGCGTGCGCCTATCAAAAGCCTTCGTGGAATTCGAGGCGGAGCCTTTAGCCGCAGCCTCAATCGGTCAGGTTCACCGCGCCCGGATGCGCAACGGACGGCCCGTGGTGGTTAAAGTCCAGCGCCCCAATATCCGCGAACAGGTGATCGATGACCTTGAGGCCTTAAGCGATGTCGCGGATTTTTTAGATCAGCATACCGAAGCCGGAAGGCAATATGAATTCAGCAAAATGCTCGATGAATTCCGCGCCAGTATGCTCCGGGAGTTGGACTACAGACTCGAGGCCGGCAATCTGGCGACCCTGGCTCGCATCCTCAGAGAATTCGACCGTATCGTCGTGCCGACTCCTGTAGACGATTACACGACCTCGCGCGTGCTGACGATGGATTACGTCCACGGACAGAAGATCACCAGCCTTTCGCCGCTGACGCGAATTGACCTGGACGGCGAAGGGCTCGCCGATGAACTCTTCCGCGCCTATTTGAAACAGATACTGGTGGAAGGGTTCTTCCACGCCGACCCGCACCCGGGCAACGTGTTTCTCACTGATGATCGCAAGATTGCCCTGCTCGATTTAGGCATGATTGCGCGCATCACGCCGTCTGTGCAGGAGCGCCTATTGCAACTTCTCTTGGCCGTCAGCGAAGGGCGGAGTGAGGAGGCGGCGACGCTGGCGATGCGCATCGGGGGAAAGCGCGAAGGTTTCGATGAACAAACATTCCGTCACAAGGTAACCGATTTGGTCGGCCGCACGCAGGACGCCAACCTCGAACAGATTGAGATCGGCAAGGTCATGCTCGAGGTGACTCAGATATCGAATGAGTGTGGCATCCGCGTGCCCTCCGAATTGACGATGCTCGGAAAAACCTTACTCAACCTCGATCAGGTTGGCTGGACGCTCGATCCGAAATTCAACCCCAACGACGCCATTCGTCGTCATGCGCTAGAGATGATGCGTTCTCGCATGATGCACAGCCTGTCACTGACGAATCTGTTCAACAACATCATCGAGGTCAAAGATGTGTTAGAGACCATGCCGCGCCGTTTGAACAAAATTCTCGAGCGCGTTGCCAATAACGAATTGGAAATCCATGTGGATGCGATTGATGAGGTCAAATTGATGGAGGGCCTGCAAAAGGTCGCCAACCGCATCACCGTGGGCCTGATTTTAGCCTCTCTGATTGTTGGCGCGGCCATGTTAATGAGCGTTCCGACTTCGTGGACCATCTTCGGCTATCCCGGCCTGGCCATCATCTTCTTCCTGGCTGCTGCAACAGGCGGAATTATCTTGTTAATCAACATACTTTTTTATGATGAGCGAGCCGATAAGCGAAAGTAGAAAGCTCAACTTCATACCTCGGATTGAGAACTGACGTTATGGATGAAACTCTCGCCAGCTAATTCCGGAACTTCGGAAGCACCCGCCAAAGGTTTTTCTGAGCGGCGCTTGACCCAGGTTCGGAAGCGGCGGAATGAAAGCGCCAGACCTGTGTAGACCAGTACCGCGCCGACCGCAGAAACGATTCCCGCAATCGTCTGTCCAAATAAACCTAAGACTTCGCCGGTGTGTGCGAAACGTAAAATCGAACGCAGCTTTCTGCCGGTTGTGTTGGTTGCGAACGGCTCCCACTTCACGACCTCGCCACTCATTTTATCAAGGGTCAGGGTTCCGCGTTTTTGCGGTTGCCCGCCGGTGCCTTGATCTATGGTAAAGGTCCAAGGCGCGTCACTGGTTGTCGGCAATCGCAAGCTGATGCTTTGCCAATCAGCTACTTGTTGTTCGGCGCGGCTCCACAGGCCATTGAGTCCGTTAAATGGCGATTCACTGTTCTCTGACGGCTTGCCCCCGCCTGGCTGAACGGGTGTCTGTGCAGGCGCCGGCGGACGTTGTTGCGCGGGTGGGTTTTCGCCGACCAGGCGATAGACCAGATTGCCGGCCCAGGTATAAGAGATAACCACTCCTGAAAGCACGACGATGAAAAGCGGTATGGCAGACCAAAATCCCATGACGTTATGCCAGTTGAAATCACGCGCTTTGCTTACCAGCCCGCGTCTGAACCAAAGAACTTTTTTAACCTGCGCCCAGGTTAGATGGCGTGGAAACCATAAATAAAATCCGCTCATCACCAGAAAGAGAAAAGCCAAATTGCACGCCCCGGTAATAGCTCTTCCGGTTGTCCGACTCTCATTGCTTGCGCCAAGCCAACGATGCCAATCCGTTACTGTGCGGAAGAAACCGCGAACCGACTTTGACCCTTCGCCAAAAATCTCGCCCGTGTAAGGGTTGACGAAAAGCGTTCGTCCACCTGCCAATCCAATGGCAACGGGCGTTGTCGCATCAGCGTTGACCGTTATTGACGAAGGAGCAGCATCTGGTTGAGCCTCATGCAATCTGGTAAATAGTGTTTCAACCGGAAGGCGAGTCTCTATGTTTACCGGCTGGCTGACTTGATAGCCACGGGTATCTGCCCAGGCGGTTATCTGGCGTTCATACATCAGCAAAACGCCTGTGACCGACATAATGAGAACAACGATACCAGCAAATACCCCGGCTGTGAGATGACACCAGAAAATAATTTTTCGGAATTTTTTCATGTTTGAATTACGTCCAACTTACTTCGGTTTATTCAACCTACGTACGATGATGAAAGAGAGAATTACTTTGCCCCTGATGCGGATTAGCTTTTTCTCCATGGTCAAACAGTTGCCCAACGACGCAGCAAATTGTGATAAACATTCGTCAGTTGTAAGGTCGTCGGATGAGACGGCAACCCTTCGCTGACCTGTTGTATCGCCATATCGAGGTCGAAAAGCAGTGTGCGTTCGCCGTCATCACGCACCATACTTTGTATCCAGAAAAATGAGGCAATGCGGGTTCCTTTAGTCACTGGGCTAACGTGGTGCAGACTAGTTGCCGGATAGAGAATCAGATGCCCGGCGGGAAGTTTGACGCTGTGAACGCCGTAAGTATCTTCGATTTGCAGTTCGCCGCCATCGTACGCTTCGGGCGACGAAAGAAATAGGGTTGCCGAAAGGTCTGTGCGGACGCGATGCGGCGTGCCGCTTATCTGCCTGATGGCATTGTCTACATGAGCGCCGAACGATTGCCCACCTTCATAGCGATTAAACAGGGGAGGGAAGACTTTCAATGGCAATGCGGCGGCCATAAATAATGGATTTCGCTCCAACGCGGCAATAATTAGACTGCCTAGTTCATGAGCCACCGGATGCTCTTCGGGCAACTGCATATTATCTTTTGCGCGGGCCGATTGATGTCCGGCGGTTATTTTGCCATCAACCCAATTGGCTTCGGCCAATTTTTGGCGACATTGCGCGACCTGTTGAGCATTTAATACATCGGGAATTTGTAACAACATGGATATTCTTACCTTCAATTCTCCAAACTCAGAAACGGATACCCAAACTCAGATTTGCCGAACGACCTGCGCCCGGAATCAAATGTCCGCCGCCCAGACGGTCAAAGTAATAAGCGTCATTCATATTAAAGAGGTTGAGCCTGAGGTCAAGGTGTTCCGAAACCGGGAAGGATGCCATGGCGTCAAGCGTCCAATACCCGTCAACTTGTCGCGTATTGGTATTGTTGCCAAATCGCCGGTCAACAAAACGCAGACCACCACCCGCATTGAGTTTGAAAGGAAACTGGTAAGTTGTCCAAATGCTCCCGGAATTTCTCGGCGTATTCTGTAGTGCTTTGCCGATTTCGGCCGGGGTGTTGGATTTAGCGATTTCGCTATCAAGGAGCGTATAAGATGCAAAAACATTCCAGGCGCGTGTAAGGTTGCCGGATGCGCCTAATTCAATGCCATTGACGCGCTGGGTTCCTTGCAGCACTTGCGGCGGGTCATCGGGTAAAGCGCCCGGTGTTCGGGCATTCGTTTTGTCAACGCGGAACACGGCGCCGCTCAAAGATAAACGTTCTTTAAATAAATCCCACTTGCTGCCAATCTCGAAGGTGTAAGTTTTTTCCGGTTCAATTGCCGTGTTTGCCGTTCCATAGGATAACCCTTCAAGCGAAGGATTGAGCGAGGTACCATAAGCAGCATAGATACTGCCATGTTGCTTTGGATGAAAAACTGCGCCCGCACGCCAACTCACCATGCGGTCAATTCGCGAGACGAGGGTATTTGTTGTGCTGATTCCATCAACATCAAAGTAGTCATAACGCAAGCCACCATTCAACTCGAATTTCTGCCCAAATTTGGCTGTATCAAAGGTGTAGGCCGCGAGTGATTTGCCCGTAACCTCGCCAACAATGGGACTGAGGGTAAAGGCGCCGGAATAGGGGTCATTCGGATTGGGATTGAATAAGGTGGTTGTGGTGTTGGGTGCGGTGCGAGTTCGACGGGTATTTTGCTCATTCGTAAGCGCCAAGCCTCCAACTAAAGTGTGACGAAGTTTGCCGGTTGAAAAATTTGACCGCACATCAGTTTGATTATCCCAAATTTCATCTTTGGTAACCCAAGACCGCATTTCACGGTTAATCAGCGTTGAATCATTGCTGGCAAAGCGCGGCGGCGTGGCTATCGAGTCGCGTGTTGAGCGGCCGTAGCGTAATTGATTTCGCAGGCTCAACGTATCGCCAAAGTCGCGTTCAAACTTGATGGTTGCCAGGTCAGAATTCAAATGTTCCTGATCACGGTCTTTCAATCCATAGAAGGTTTCGCGGGGCACTGGCGCAGGTTGGTCGCGAAATTCTTTAAGTACATTGTTCGTTGCAGGAACCCAGGGGATACCGTAATCCGAGATATTATTCTGCTTCAATTTATAGTAGCTGAGGGTCAATCGCTCAGAAGAGCCAAGACCGAAAGCCAGAGACGGCGCAAGGCCCCAACGATGATTCTTGACAACCTTGCGACCCGCTACGCCCGAATCGTGTGCCAATAGATTTAATCGGAATGCTGAACGCTTGCCTAAGCCGATTGCCTCCAACGGCAGATTGATGTCAGCCGTCACGCGTTTGGTGTCATCTGTACCCAGATTAAGCGTAAAGCCATAAAGGGGATTGAGGAACGGTGATTTGCTCACTAAATTGATAGTGCCGCCGGTTGAACCGCGTCCGTTGAAGGCCGATGAAGGGCCTTTGACGACTTCGACTTGCTCAAAATTGAAAGGGTCGCGGGCTTGCGGACTAAGGTCTCGCACGTTATCTACAAACACATCGTTGCGGGCGCTGAAGCCGCGCAAGGTTAAGTTATCTCCGGCAGGGGTCCCGCCTTCACCTGCTGTTAAAGTGAGCCCTGGAACATTGCGCAGCACATCTCGGAGTGTTGTTGCCCCTTGTTCTTCAATGACGGTTTTAGGAATGATCGAAACTGTTTGCGGAATGTTGCGCAGAGGTTCGGTGTATTTTGTTGAGGTGATTGTTGCAGCGCCGCCAGTTACTTCGACTGAAGCAGATGGTCCCTGAAGTTCTAAAATTATCGTGTCTTTGCCGATAAAACGATAACCGAGGCCAGTGCCAGCTAATAGCTGTTTCAATGCTTGTTCGGCAGAAAAAATACCAGATACGCCGGCAGAAGAGAGTGTGCGTATATCAGGATTATCAATCTCCGCTCGCACTCCGGTTAGAGCTTGAAAGGCGCTTAATACAGATTCCAAATTTCCAGGTGGTATATTAAACCGATAAGTCGGCGATGGTGCCTGTAGCATCGAAAAAATGTTGGGTAAAGTGCTACGTAATGATTGAGCTTGGGCGGGCATAACCAGCCTCCCGCCAATCGCGTTGTACGCCATTAACGCGCCCATTGCGCCCATTGATAACCAATAGCGTGTGCTTTGTTGACGCGATTTATTATTTACTTTGCCTCGATGCTTTTTACTCCTCTTGGTTTTGTTCTTCATTGGCTGCCTCATTCTATTTAACAAACTGGAAAGCCCTGGGAGCGACATTTCTCCGAGAGCAATAATGAGCGAACATGCAATCACAAGGCGCTAGGATTTCATTGGTAAAAAATTGTCTTAGAAAGAGATGTCGGCGAGAAGGGAGCGCAGATAAAAAGGAAGTAAATTGCCGAGTGACCGGTGAATTGAAAATCATATCCGAGCTTCCTACTTACACTTTCGCAATCAGTTAAATGACGGATTGCCTTTTTATAACAGTGTGCTAGGATAG
>JBIOWC010000474.1:0-2104 GCA_044868105.1 Blastocatellia bacterium | reverse complement strand
TATTTGTAAGGCGCCAGTCGCCCTTTGACCATGTCTTTGAGTTCCCGGTCAAGCGCTATATTGGCTTCGTAATTCTCGGCAACCACGACAAAAGCTTTGGGTTTAATCAATCCTTGTTCATCCATTGCGCCGATGACGGCGGCTTCGGCTACTGCAGGATGTTCGAGTAAACAATTTTCAATCTCGGTTGGTGAAGCAAACATGCCGCTGACTTTCAGCATTTCATCCGTGCGCCCGGCATACCAGTAATAACCGTTTTCATCTACGCGGAATTGGTCGCCCGTCGTGCACCAATCACCGGCAAAGGTTTCTTTGCTCTTTTCATGGGCTTTCCAGTAACAGAGGGCTGCCGAATCGCCTTTGATTTTTAAGGTGCCCATTTCGCCGGTCGGAACTTCGTTGCCCTCTGCGTTAATAATCTTTGCTTCATAGCCTTCAACAATTCGTCCCAGGCTTCCGAGTTTCACATCGCCCGGGCGATTGGTAATGTAGATATGACACATTTCGGCTGAACCGATGCCGTCTAAAATTTCAACGCCGAAGGCCTCAATCCAGCGCGAATAGAGTTCCGGCGGCAAAGCCTCGCCCGCCGATAAACAAAATCTGAGCGATGACAAATCGTAAGTTCTGCGACTGCTTGCCTGATGTTGCAACATGGCGTTGATCATCGTCGGCACACTGGTCAAGATGGTCGGACGATATTTTTCAATCATTGTAAACAGGGTTTCAGCCGTAGAGCGTTCGGCAAACAGCGCCGTTGCGCCGCCGACCGCAAAGGGAAAGAGCAGGTTGGTACCCGTCGCATAGCCGAAAAATAATTTCGGCACCGAGAGGGTGATGTCCGATTCGTTAATCCCCAGCACCCGCTTGGCGTAACACTCGGTGTTGTAAGGCAAATCGTGGTGGAAGTGAACGGCGGCTTTCGGTTGCCCGGTTGAACCCGAAGTGAATAACCAGATAGCGATGTCATCACGCGACGTGGGCGCGGTTTCAAGCTCGCCAGACTGTTCGCCAAGCGTTTTGTCAAACGGGTGAATCGAGCAATAACCGGCGATGCCTTCGATTTTACCTGTGACCTCTGTGTCAACCACGAGAATATGTTTGAGGAACCGCGAATGCGCCACCGCCGGCGTAAAGCGTTCCATCACCTCTTTGTGAACCACCGCGACTTTCGCCCGGGTGTATTCGAGATAGTATTCGTAATCCGTCGTCGGCAAAATCGTGTTGACCATGGTAATGACCGCGCCGATTTTTGCGGTCGCAAACCAGGCGGCGACGAATTCGATGGAATCGGGCAGCACGAGCAGCACGCGATCTTCCATTTCAACATCAAGCGAACGCAAGGCATTGCCACAATGGTTCGCCATCTGCTGCACGTCTGTATAGGTGTAGCGCTCATCGCGATAACTGACGGCAACCTTATCGCCTCGGCCTTCGGTGATGTTATGGTCGAGAAAATAGGTCGCCAGGTTGAAGGGGTCAGAGAAGGAGATGGTCATAGGTAAAATCCGTTTGAGGTTTTGAGCTCATTCAATTCATGAAATCAAACCGTCTAGCAGCGAATTGAATTTCGTGTGCAGTCCATAATCTGGAAATGCTGTCTCTCGGTATTATTGCCAGGTCGCGTAAAATTCGCAGAACGGGTCGCCGCGTCCGACACAGCGAGTGTGCAATACGCGAGCGTTTTCGGCTCCGCAAATTTCAATGGCGCGGCGAAAATATTCGGTGCCGCTGGTGCAATAACTTACGGGTGGCGGCGTGTCATAATTGATTTTGAGCATGCCGCTGTTCGGGCTGAGTTCCGAATAAGTTGCCGTGCCGAAGTCTTGATAGGAACGATGGATCAAGGCCGTTTGCCGTAGGAATGCGTGAATGTCAGAGTTGAGCAAACTGCTGTAAGGACCCGATAGATTTGAGGTGGCCGAAAATTCTCCGAGCTTGATATAAATCTCTTCACGATTGCCACCCCAGTTGTCCGCAATGCACTGGTCAACGCGGTCGAGCGTCGCCAGCGGATACCAATGGTCTATTTCAATTTCGGCAAGCGTGCTGCGGTCTTCGTCGGTGAGTTGCTCGAGGATTTGTTTCCACATCTCCAGCCCAT
>JBIOWC010000473.1:0-12287 GCA_044868105.1 Blastocatellia bacterium | reverse complement strand
ATTCATTACTTCCCAATAGACCCAACATCTCAAGGTACAATTTTTGCTAATTAATATCCGAGAGGTGTCTGTTATGAAAACGCCTATGCAACACAGTGTTTTCATTCCTTCCGGTACAGCAAATCTTGAAGGCGAGCTTATTCTTCCTGACCAGGCAGCGGGGATTGTTCTATTTGCGCACGGCAGCGGCAGCAGTCGTCATAGTCCGCGCAATCAATTCGTGGCGCACCTCATCCGCGAAGTTCGTCTTGGCACCCTCCTTTTCGATTTGTTAACCGGCGAGGAAGAGCGCATAGATTTAGTCACCCGCCGTTTGCGCTTTAACATCAATCTGCTGGCAAAAAGATTGGTAGACGCAACCGAGTGGCTGACGAGCTTACCCGAAACGCGAAACTTAAAAGTTGGTTATTTTGGTGCTAGCACAGGCGGCGGCGCAGCGCTGGTTGCCGCTGCCGAATTGGGCAATCGTGTTCACGCAGTGGTTTCGCGTGGCGGGCGACCTGACCTTGCAGGCGAAGCCTTATCTCGCGTCAAATCGCCGACCCTGCTCCTGGTTGGAGAACGGGATACGGTGGTGATTGAGTTGAATGAAACAGCCTACCGACAGCTTCAAGGGGAAAAGGCGTTGAAGCTTGTGCCCGGCGCGACCCACCTTTTTGAAGAACCGGGCGCGCTTGAAGCGGTCGCCCATTTGGCAGGCGCCTGGTTCAGTAAATATTTGACAAACGGATAGGGCAACGACGGGCATAATTTTTCATAGGAGGAATGCGATGACGGATAGATTTCAAAATCGAATAGAAGCCGGACGCGCCCTGGCGGCAAAGCTTCAAGCCTACACCAATCGCCAGGACGTTCTGGTGTTGGCGCTACCCAGAGGGGGGGTGCCGGTCGCTTTTGAAGTTGCGAAGATGTTGAATGCGCCGCTCGATATTTTTGTGGTTCGCAAACTCGGATTGCCAAGTCAGGAAGAGTTGGCAATGGGCGCAATAGCCAGTGGTGGCGTGCGGGTTCTCAATCAAGGGTTAGTGAAGTATTTAAATATACCCGAAAGCATTATTGAGGCGGTTGCTGCGCAGGAAGAAAAAGAACTGGAGCGCCGCGAACAGCTTTACAGAAATCATCGTCCTCCTCTGGAGGTTGAGGAGCGCGTGGTGATTTTGGTAGATGATGGATTGGCCACCGGTGCAACCATGCGCGCCGCCATTGAAGCGTTACGCCAGTTAAACCCCTCGCGTATCGTCGTCGCCGTTCCAGTATCGCCGCCCGCTGTATGCAGAGAATTTCGCCGGGAAGCCGATGATTGTATCTGCGCGCTTACCCCCGAAATTTTCGATGGCGTTGGCAAATGGTATGAGGATTTTTCTCAGACAACAGACGATGAAGTGCGGGATTTGCTGGAACGCGCCCGCCGAAAACAACAGAATGCTTAATCCAAATACTCTCTGTTTTAGAAAGGAGTTAAAGCCATCATGAAAGCGAATACCGTTATTTTAAGCGATATCTTGCGCGAGGCGGCGCATCCCCTGGAAGGTTCAAAAGCAGATTATGACCCCTTGATGACCTGGATTGGCGAAGCGCGGTTCGTTCTGCTTGGCGAAGCCTCGCACGGCACTCACGAGTTCTATAAAGAACGCGCGCAAATCACCAAGCGACTCATCCAGGAAAAGGGCTTTAACGCGGTCGCCGTCGAAGCAGATTGGCCCGATGCCTATCGTGTGAATCGTTATGTGCGTGGAGAAAGCGCCAACACAGAAGCCATCGAAGCCCTTGAAGGGTTCAAACGTTTTCCCGCCTGGATGTGGCGCAATGCCGATGTCCTGGATTTCGTCGGTTGGTTGCGAGCTCATAATGAATCGCTTAAAGCGCCGGCAACGAAGACGGGATTTTACGGACTCGATTTATACAGCCTGCACACCTCCATTGAAGCGGTATTAAATTATCTGGATAAGGTTGACCCGCAAGGGGCCGCCGCCGCGCGTTATCGTTATTCGTGTTTCGAGCATTTTGGCGAAGAGCCGCAACAATATGGCTATGCAACAGGCTCTGGTCTAACGGAATCGTGCGAACGCGAAGTTGTGCAACAGCTGGTTGAAATTCAACGCCAGGCGGCGCGTTACGCCAGTCTTGATGGGCGCATCGCCGCCGACGATTTCTTTTTTGCCGAACAGAATGCTCGGCTGGTGAAAAATGCGGAAGAGTATTATCGCAAGATGTATCACGGACGGGTTTCGACCTGGAACCTGAGAGACCGCCATATGGCTGAAACGCTGCACGCGCTCGCCACCCATCTGGAGAAACAAGATGGTTACGCAAAGGTTATTTTGTGGGCGCACAATTCGCATCTGGGCGATGCGCGAGCTACGGATATGGGTCGCGCCGGTGAGTTAAATGTCGGTGAACTGGTGCGCGAACGTTACGGCAAAGACGCGGTGCTCGTTGGCTTCACGACCTTTAGCGGGACAGTCACGGCGGCTTCCAACTGGGGCCGGCCGGCCGAGCGCAAACAGGTGCGCCCGGCGCTCGGCGGCAGTTACGAAGCGCTGTTCCATCAAGTGGGATTGCCGCGCTTTATGCTCAATTTGAAAGCCGATAGCCGGGTTGCAAGAAGTCTCGACGCGGCGATGTTGGAACGCGCCATCGGCGTAATTTATTTGCCGGAAACCGAACGCCAGAGCCATTATTTTCAGGCGCGTTTAGCCAATCAATTTGATGTCATCCTGCACTTTGATGAAACGCGAGCCGTCGAACCCCTTGAGCGCACGTCCCAATGGGAAGCCGGTGAAGCGCCCGAAACTTATCCGTCCGGGATATAGGCTTCGGGGACTTGAAAAGTGCCAATGAATTTGCGAGAAGTACCGATTGATGACGAATAACTTCACGGAGAAAAAATTTCCTTTATTGGAAGCCGCCGCCATCGGGCACACGACAAGCGTTATTGAAGTGCTTGACGACGGCGCGCCGATTGAGGCGAAAGACGCAAACGGCGCAACGGCCTTAATGCTCGCCGTCAAAGGTGAACACCTGGAAACCGTTCGCGCCTTAATCGAGCGCGGCGCAGACCGTAATGTTAAAGGAAAATTTCTCGGCTTTTCACCTATGGTCTTTGCCGTGAAAGCGGGCAATGCGGATATTCTCGAATTGCTGCTCGCCGATAATGACACAGTCGGTTTGCCCGATTTACAATTCGCTTTCGGGGTCGCGCAACTCCTCAAAAACGAGCGCGTGCTCGCACTGTTGAACCAAGCGATGATTAAAAAATCGGTCTGAATTTTCGGTGATGATTATGGCAAAAGTTGACGTTGAAAAAATTTCCGATGCGTGGAGCGCTCGCGGCTTCAGTTGCGGCGTGTGGATTGACCCGCCTCGTCAAGTCTGGGAAGACTTCACGCATTCGATGGACGAGGTCGTGCTGGTTCTCGAAGGCGATGTTGAATTCGAGATTGACGGCAAAATTTATCATCCGCAAATTGGCGAAGAGCTATTGATTCCCGCCCGAGCCTTACATTCGGTTCGCAATCTCGGTAACACAACTTCGCGCTGGCTCTATGGGTATAAGCGCGGATGACGGGTAAATTGATAACCTCGGTTGAGCGCTCAAAGGAAAATCGCCGGAGTCACCCTCGAATTTACCTCCCCGCGGATGTTGCGGCTTGAGTAGAGGAAGGCGGATTATCTGCGCTTATCTGCTAGGTCCGCAAAATCAGCGGGGAACTTAACCTGAATTAAATTCTAGATGTGAGTTGCGTCTTAACTTTTCCACCCCTTGAACGCCCGCCGCCTAGGCCGCTTCACCGCACCTCACCTGAGACGCTCAGGATTTTGCCGATAGCCAACCTAAGACGACTCGTTTGCCTTCGCGCGAACGCTGGCGAAGGCCTGCCCTAACGAGATGCCGCCATCGTTTGGGGGAATGCGCTGATGCCAGTAGGGGCGAAAGCCTTGCTCTCTTAAACGCGCAACGGCGCGTTCGGTCAAATAACGATTTTGAAAACAACCGCCGGTTAACGCGATGCGTTCTTCGCCTACCTCAGTGGCAATGGCCATCAGGGCTTCAACCAGTGTGTTATGAAACTTCGCGGAAATCTCGCCTACGGGGACTTGATTTTGCGCATCTTCGATAAGCGCTAAAATCATCGGTTGCCAATCAAAAATGAGGGCTGAGTGAACCTCAGGGTTATTCGGCAATCCGCACTTGGCAATCCGCAATTCATAGGTCTGCTCTGTGTTGATGCCGTCAAGCGCGAATTCCAGCTCCATTGCCGCCTGTCCCTCGAATTTCACTCGTTGACGGTGATTGATGATTGCCGCTACGGCATCAAAGAGTCGCCCGGCGCTTGAAGTGAGCGGCACATTGATTCGCTTTTGCAGCATCTGTTTTAACAACGAAAGCTCCTGCGGCGTGAACGCTTGAACAGGCGCAAGCTCGGTCATCGAGAAAACCGCGTCGCCAAATATTTCATAGAGCAATCCGATAGCGATGCGCCGCGGTTCTTTCACAGCGCGGTCGCCGCCCGGTAAAGGAAAGGTGCGAAAATGCGCCGCGCGCTTGAACGCTCCGTCAGCAACCTGTAAAAATTCGCCGCCCCAGATCGTTTCGTCCAGCCCGTATCCTGTGCCGTCCCACGCCACGCCCAGCGCGGGGCCGTCAATTTCGTTTTCCGCCAGACAGGCCATCACGTGCGCGAAGTGGTGTTGAACGCTTTTTATAGGAAGCCCCAACCCCCCGGCAAACTTCGTTGATAGATAGTCGGGATGCGCGTCACAGGCGACCATTTGCGGACGCGCTTCGTAAAGATTTTCAAAGCTTTCAATCACCCGCTCGAAAGCCTCGAAAGCCTGTGTGGTTTCCAAATCGCCGATGTGCTGGCTGAGGTAAATTTCTGTGCCGGTCGCCAGCGCGACGGTGTTTTTTAAATGCGCGCCGGTTGCCAGAAGCGGCGACGTCGGCGCTTTGAGGTGATGCGGCAATGGCGCAAATCCGCGCGCCCGCCGCATCACCAGTTCCCGCCCCGCCATTACGCGCACAATCGAATCATCTATGTGTCGCGCGATGGGGCGATTGTGAACGAGGAAAATATCGGCAATATTTTTCAACCGCTCAAGCGCTTCACGTTCGTCAATACAGATGGGTTCGTCGGAAAGGTTGCCGCTCGTCGCCACAATCGGGAATGGAAGTTCAGCCATCAATAAATGGTGCAACGGCGTATAGGGCAACATCACGCCGAGGTAAGGATTATTCGGCGCAAGCCACAAAGAAGGCCCGCAGTCCGGAAGCTGCAATCCGGTGTCCGCTCTCTTTCTTTTGAGCAACACGATTGGTGATTCGGATGAAAGCAACAGGCGGGCTTCGAGGTCTGATACATCACACCAGGTCTTAATGGATGCGAGTGTCGGGCACATCACGGCGAAGGGTTTTTCTTCGCGGCGCTTGCGTTCGCGCAAGCGGTTTATCGCTTCATCGTTTCGCCCATCAACAACCAGATGAAATCCGCCTAACCCCTTGATGGCGACGACCAACCCGTTGCGAATCGCTACGGCGGTTTCAAGTAGAGCCTGATGCTGCGAGGCGAGGCGATGGCCTTCGCTGTCCCATAATTCGAGATGCGGTCCGCACGCCGGACAAGCATTGGGTTGGGCGTGAAAGCGACGGTCGAGGGGGTCACGGTATTCCGCCGCGCACCGTTCGCACATCGCAAAATTTTTCATGGTCGTGTGGGCGCGGTCATAAGGCAGCGCTTCGATGATTGAAAATCGCGGCCCGCAATTCGTGCAGTTGGTAAACGGGTATTGAAAGCGACGATTGGTCGGGTCAAAAATTTCCCCGAGACAAGCTTTGCAAGTCGCAATGTCGGGTAAAACAATGGCGCTCTTTTCGCCCCCTTCGTCGCTCTTGCGAATTTCAAATATTGAGTAGCCTTGCGCGTCAAGAAAAGATGATTCGAGGCTTTGAATAAACGATTGCAGCGGTTTTTCGGGTTCAATGCGAAGCAGAAATTTTTCAAGTTGCTGGCGCAGGCCTTCAACTTCGATGAACACGCCTTGCGATGAATTGTTGACCCAACCGGTAAGCCCAAGCTCCAGAGCGAGCCGATAGATAAACGGGCGAAACCCGACGCCTTGAACTGCGCCGCGAATCGCCACGCGCAATCGGCACTGCGCGGTATCAGGTTCGCTTGCTTGCGCAATTTCAGTTTGCATAGCCGTTTTCAGAAAGTTTTTGCCGAATCGGCGTTGCAGTTTTCGGCAAAAACTTTCTCTTCTACTTTCTGTGCTGCACGTTCAACGGCCGGTGATAGCCCCGTGCCCCAGGTGAAATCTTCGCCTTCGATGCCGTAAACAATCACCTGTTCGGGCAGTTGCTTTAAGATGCGCGCCATTTCAATGGCTTCGGCGAGGCTGAAGGCATGCGTCGAATAGTTAAAAAAGTTTGTCGGCAGCTGTTGCGCGCTGGCCTCAAAGCGATGAAGCGTTCCGGCGGCCGCGCCCGAACGAACCGCATCAATGATAATCACTGTATCGGCATCCTTCCAGGTTTCCATCAGCGCCGCGCCTTCACCGCTGTGTTCAATGACCGTAAATTTGTCTGACGCGCGCCATGCTAATCGCGCGGCGATAATCAATCCGACCCCGTCATCGCGGCGATAGCGATTGCCCAGGCCGATGATTAAGGGTTTGCGGTCTGCCTGGCTCATAAAACCCTGCTCCTTAAAACCTGTTACTCGCGCTCAATTTTCAAGCGCAAAAAATGGGTGGCGCAGGAAATACAAGGGTCATAATTACGCACCGCTTGTTCGCAGCGCCAGGTCAATGCGGCTTCGTCCAGGTTGATATACTGAGGCACAACCGCTCGCAAATCCTGTTCGATGGTCTTTTGATTTTGCGACGTTGGAGGAACAATTTTCGCATCCGCGACCAACCCCCGTTCATCAATTTTATAACGGTGATAACAGATGCCGCGTGGCGCTTCCGTGCATCCGTATCCGGTGGCGGCGCGACCAGCGACGGCGACCGCCGCGCTTTCGGGCATTTCGTATGCGTCAATAAGGCGAATCGCTTCATCGAATGCGTAAAGCGTTTCTATGGCGCGAACGATGATGCTCTTGAAAGGGTTAATGCAAGCAGATGATAGCCCGGCCGCTTGCGCTGCTTCCCTGGCCAGCGGCGACAGCTTATCGAAGTTTAAGTTGTACCTGGCGAGCGGCCCGACGAAATAGGCGCGGCCCCCTTTCATTACTGAATGCAACGCATTGGAATGCTCGACGTGTTCTTCGGTGAAATGCTCGTCGTATTCGCGAATTGCAATATTCAACCCTTTGTTTGACACCAAGCGCCCTTCATTCAAGGGATATTCATTTTCGTGGCGAAGCGCGACGAACTCATAATCGCGTTCAAATTCAGGGAACGCAAACCCGGCAACCCAATGCAACAGGGTTTGCGCTTCGTCGCGCCCGTGCAGCAGTTGTTCTCTGAGCGGCAAAAGTTCACCCTGGGTTGGCACTTTGTAAAATCCGCCGACGCGCACATTGATGGGGTGAACTTCTCGGCCGCCGATGAGCGCCACAATCGCATTACCGGCCTTCTTTAACCTGAGCGCCAGTTGCACAACTTCCGGGTGATCTTTTGCCATTTGTAGGGCGTCCGGGTAGCCGAGAAAATCGGGCGCGTGCAACATCGCAACATGCAACACATGGCTTTCAATCCATTCGCCGCAATAAATCAAACGACGCAAGGCGCGCAGTTGCCCGTCAACCGTCACCCCGAAGGCGTCTTCCATCGCATGGACGGCGCCCATTTGATAGGCAATCGGGCAAATGCCACAGATGCGCGCCGTGATGTCCGGCACCTCTGCAAAGTGGCGCCCGCGAAGAAAAGCTTCAAAAAACCGCGGCGGCTCAAAAATCCTCAGCTTCACATCCGCCACCGTGTCGCCTTTCAGCTTGACCAGCAGCGCCCCTTCGCCTTCAACGCGAGCCAGATAATCAACTTTGATGGTTCTATTTTTCATGCGCTTCACTCTCTTTGCGGAAGGGCTCACTGTAAGCTGCGATACCGCGAAACAGGCGAACCAACTCGTCATCCTTTACGCCCATCTGGACGAATTGCTGGCTCAACGATTTGGTGTTCGGCGACTCCATCGGACCGAAACATCCGTAACACCCGCGATGATAAGCGGGGCATAACGCGCCGCAGCCGGCATGGGTGACCGGACCGAGACAAAGCGTGCCCCGAGCAACCATCACGCAGACATTGGCGCGACGTTTACATTCAATGCAGACGCTATGCGGCGGCGTGTTGGGTTTGCGTTGGTGCAAAAACGCGCTGATGACTTCGAGGAGTTGAGCTTTGTTAATCGGGCAACCTTGCAACTCGAAATCAACCGGGACGTGGTCGGCAATCGGCGTTGATTTATTGAGCGTGTGAATATAAGCGGGCGTTGCATAAACCAATGAAATGAAGTCGCGCACCTCTTGAAAATTTCTGAGCGCCTGAATGCCGCCGCTCGTGGCGCAGGCGCCAATGGTGATCAGCCGTTTTGAAGCCCGCCGCACTTGATGAATGCGCTCTGCATCATGGGCTGTGGTGATGGAACCTTCAACAAGTGACAAATCATAGGGGCCTTTAACAACGGCGCGCGAGGCTTCGGGAAAGTTGGCGATTTCAATCTCTGTGGCGACCGCCAGCAGTTCGTCTTCGCAATCCAGCAGACTGAGTTGACATCCGTCGCACGAAGCGAACTTCCAGACGGCGAGTTTTGGTTTGCGCTTGCTCAGTCTCATTAAATCTCCCGCTGGCCGAATAAATCTTTAATCTCGGCGTAGCTGAACACCGGACCGTCTTTGCAGATAAACGTCGGGCCGTATTGGCAATGTCCGCAAAAACCGATGGCGCATTTCATGTTGCGTTCCATCGAAAGGTAAATACGGTCGTCCGCAACGCCGCGTTTTTGCAAAGCGGCAACCGTAAATCGCATCATCACTTCGGGCCCGCAAATCATCGCCACGGTATTTGTCGGGTCGAAAGCCATCTTTGGTATTAGCGTGGTGACGACCCCAACATTGCCGCGCCACTCCGGGGCGCCCCGGTCAACGGTAATCGCAACATCAAGATCGAATCGTCCGCGCCAGCTTTCGAGTTCCTTGCGAAAGAGAATATCCGAAGGGGTGCGGGTGCCGTAGAGCAAAACCACTTTGCCGAATTTTTCGCGCTCAGCCAGCACGTCGTACATCACAGGTCTAAGCGGGGCAAGCCCGATGCCACCGGCAACGAGGACAACATCGTTGCCCTTTGCCTGTGCAACGGGCCAGCCTCTGCCGTAAGCGCCGCGCACGCCAATTACATCGCCGCGTTTCAAGGCACATAAGACGTTGGTCACTGTGCCGACGGCGCGCGTCGTATGCACCAGCGTTTCGGCTTTCGCGGGGTCGCCGCTAATGGAGATGGGCACTTCGCCAACCCCGAAAACATAGAGCATATTGAATTGCCCGGCGGCAAAAGCTAGGGCCTCGCCCGCGTTAACCGGCGTCAGCGTCATGGTGAAGGTGTCAGCGGTTTCGCGTTTCACCTGCCCAATGACATAGGGCCTGGGCAGCATGGCTTCCGCCCCGTCAACCTTCATCCCGAATTGTATTTCAAACATGGGTGCCATAAATATCGAGCAATTGAATGCGCGTGGTCTCTAGCCTCTGCACCATAATCTGGGTAAAGCGTTTCAGGAGTTCATAACCTAAATCATGATTTGCTTCACATTTGGCGCGCAGACATTTGCCATCCAGCGCGATGGCGCGGGTTAAGCTGACGGCTTGCACATCAATCGTCCACTGATAAGGCGGCACGAGCCAGGACCAGCCGAGAATATCGCCTTCACCGAGCGTTTGCACAACCATTGTGCCGCGACCGGGAGCTGCCACCTGCAAGGAAACCTGCCCGTGTCTGATGAGATAAAAATTGTCGGCATCACCGCCTTCGCGTCCGATGAACTCGCCGGCTGCAAAGCGCGCGTTCGACGCGCAACCGACCACCAGGTTCAAATAACCTTCATCAAGCGCTTTGAAAAATGGATGCTCCGCCAGTAACGGTTCAAGCGTTTCCATCGCTCTCCTCCTTTCTCCGGTCTTGGCTGGTAGCGAGTGCGCTTATAGCGCTTTCGCTTATAGCGAGTATGCTTGCAGCGCTTTCGCTTTCACGAATGGCACGCGCTTCTTCGGTAAGGTCTATACCGACCGGGCACCAGGTGATACAGCGCCCGCAACCGACACAACCCGAGGTGTCGAATTGATCAATCCAGGTCGCCAGTTTGTGGGTCATCCATTGCCGATACCGCGATTTGGTCGAAGCGCGCACGCTGCCGCCGTGCAGATAAGAAAAATCCATCGTGAAACAGGAATCCCATTTTCGCTGGCGCTGGGCCTGTTCGCCGCGCAAGTCGCTCACCTCTTCTACGGTCGTGCAAAAACAGGTCGGGCATACCATCGTACAATTTGCGCAGGCGAGACAGCGCTTCGCCACCTCATCCCAACGGGCGTTTTCATAATTGCGATAAAGCAGGTCTTTGAGGCCATCGGTCTCTAACCGACGCCCCATCCTGGCGGCGGCGTTTGTTAAAAGTTGATCAGCGTGTTGCGCTTGTTCAGGAGTGGCTTTTTGATGAGTAACCTGGTCGAGAATCTGTTCCCCTTTCGGGCTTCCGCATTCGACGACAAAGTAATGCTCGGCCGGGTTAATGATTTCCGTAAGTGAGAGGTCGAATCCTTTGCTGGCTTTCGGCCCGGTCTTCAGGGAAACGCAAAAACAGGTGTTTCCGGGTTCGGTACAATTGACGGCAATGATGAAGAGAGGCTCGCGGTTGGCGGCATAGGTCGCGTCAACAAATTGCCCTTGCAAGAAAACTTTGTCCTGGATTTCGATGGCCTGCGCTTCACACGAACGCACCCCAAGAAAAGCAAATTTTGGCGACTCGCGTTTCTCTTCAAGGAACTGCAATCCGTCTTTGTCGCGTCTGGCTTGCCATAAGCGAACCACCGGCGGGTGAAGAAATTTTTTCCATGAATGGGGCCCGACAACATAACCGAACAGCGCCTGGTCAGGGCGTTTTTTCAAGCGGTAAATTCCGGCTTCCTGTTCATCTGTCCAGCCCTTTGGCAATTCCGCAACCCCACTCGTGGGCTCATAAATAATCGCGCCGTCACGAAGGGTTGGCGCTATCACCTGGAAGCCCTCACGGATTAAAACATCAATGAGCTTTTGAAAATCCTGGCTTTCGATGATGGCCTGTTTCATGGCGCTGCTTTATTTAATTATCAACCAATCGCTTCAACCGGGACAGCGCAAAGCGATGGAAAAACCTCGGTCCCGGCAGGTAAGCTCCCTTCAGGTAAGCTCCCTCATGGATAGGTCAAGCGGGCGACTTCCACAGGTAACCTCGCCTCATCGAAATCGAAGCAGGTTTGACACACCCGCCGGAAGGCGTGATAACGCTCAAGTTCAATATCCGGCGACAGGTAGTGATTGCGCAACGGTTCATCTTTTAATAAATCCGTACTCAAATATTTTTTATTGTCATCAGGAAAAACCGTGACGATAACCGCCTCATCGCCCAATTCATTCTGTGCCATCACAGCGCCAAGAAAATTCGCCCCCGAAGAAATGCCCACCGCCAGCCCTAAATTTGCCGCCAGGTGTTGCGCCATGATAATCGCGTCGCCATCTGACACCGCCAGAACTTTATCGAGATTTTCAAGGTCAACGATTGCCGGAATGAATTCGTCGGAAATCCCTTGAATGCGATGCTGTCCGATTTTATGCCCGGTTGAAAGCGTCGGCGATTCAGCCGGTTCAATCGGATGCAGTTTAATATGCGGATTCAGGCGGCGCAGGAACCGCCCGACCCCCATAATGGTGCCGCCGGTGCCCACGCCCGCGACAAAAGCATCGGGCAAAGCGGCAATCCCTTGAAGCTGATGCCAGATTTCGGGCGCCGTGGTCTGTTCATGGGCTTCGATGTTAGCGACATTGGAAAATTGTCTCGGTAAAAAGATATGTTCTTCGCGCGCGGCTAAGGCTTCCGTCATACGAATGCTGCCGAGAAACCCGCCTTGCCCGCGCGAGACCGGGGCAATCTCTGCGCCGAGGCTGCGAATCAGCGCCAAACGTTCACGGCTCATCCAATCGGGTATATAGATTATGACCGGGTGTCCTAAAGCTCGCCCGATGGCGGAAAATGAGATGCCGGTATTGCCGCTGGTCGCTTCCACGATGGTATCGCCCGGTTGAATTTTTCCCTGCTGGTA